>DAOVBC010000013.1 GCA_030670715.1 Deltaproteobacteria bacterium
GGCACCGTATAAACCATCCCAGCCGATATTATCCAGGGAGTTATCAATATCAAACACGCCCAGGAAGGCCCCCTCAAGGTCGAACTGAAAACCCCGATTGGATTCACCCGTCGGATGAATGCGCAAAAATCCGTAACGGCCCCCCAAACGAAACACGTAGCGGTTGTCACCGGCACCCGGAATGTTGGAATCAGATAATTTTATGCGCGCCAGTGAAGTCATAGGCCGCAGAGGATTAGCAATATACCGGGGAAATATGTCGGAGCCCGGGCTGAAAACCCCGCGCCAGTTTTCGCCCATGGAAAAAGAGTAATCCTTTTGTATTTTTTCATCCCTGTCCCCGGTTACGGTTGGGCTGCCGGAGGAATTATCGGCGAGGAAAAGCCTTTCGTCAGAATTAAGACCGGCAGCCGCTTTATCCAGAAATAATGGGTCAACCGGCTCTGAATAGACCGTTGCGGAAACAGCGAAAAAAAAGAGAGTGCTCAAAAGAAACACCTTGATTTTCATTGTACTATTTCTCCCTCCGAATCGAAATTTACGAAGCGTTAATCATGTCAATAAATCGCCGCGTTTGTCAACAGGTCTGCACGTCTTCATCACGCACTCCCCGGGGACGCGGCGGGTTGTTTTTTAACGTGAGAAAAGCGCACGGGTGAATCAATATATAGGTTTACCGGTTCAGGGTTCACCGTTCAGGGTTACCTATCTTTCGTTGTCTTCGCTTGTGAGCCGGTGCGCGAGACGCATGGCGGGAAGAAAACACCAATGACAGCGGGCTCTGCCAAAGCTGCCTAACATGCCATGGTGCCCTGGGCATGCTCATGCACGTACTGAAATCCACCTTTCATCCGGCATTATGGATCTATTCAAAGACGCAACGTTCTGTGACTCTGATGCGTGTTCCAGGTCAACCGCTGAACGGTTACAAAAAAACACTTGATTCATTGCGGACAACCTGCTAATGCCTCACGGAAGTGGCCTGAATCACACCCGCGTTCGCAAACGAAATGCACAGGCAGGACGGTTTGCCTCTCCCGAGATGTGCTTCAGGTTATTTCTTGATCGCCCGGGTCGTATATCAAGCTGTGTGAGTAAATGTAGCCTCCCACTGAAACGACCCGGGCTTTTTTTTATAGGGGATGTTGCGGGTTACGAGTTGCGGGTTGCGGGTTACGCCACGCCCGCTATGCGAGCAAAGCGCCGAGAGCACAGCGCAGCCGCCCTCGCTGGCTGCCGGCTGCTATGGCCGGACAAGTAGGGCATAGCGCAATACACATGGCGCCAGGGTATCTGCGGTGCCGATACTGGTTGCTGGATACTCGAAACTGGATCAGGGAATTTTATCTTTTCTATAAAAGCGCTTTGCATGCATTATGAGATGGAAACCTACTGCGTGGGGAGAGCGCATATTTTTTACGCTATGCGCTGTGCTCTCTGCGCTTTGCTATCCTGTTTAACGCCTTAGCTTCGAGCCCTTTCTGGGCGTTCTCCAGATCAACATCCGGATCGAATTAACCTCCAATAGATGACATCTGGCACGACACGCCGGCGGGGTCATTGATGGTCAGGTTATGGTCGGAAGGTTTATTTCTTACCGCCTTGAGAAAAGTTTCGGCCAGCTCACTGTCTGAACCCCCCGCTCTGAGTACATGTTTAAGGTCCAGCTGGTGATCGGAGAGCAGGCAGGGACGCAGCTGCCCGCTTGCTGTTAATCGCAGACGATTGCAGCTGTCACAGAAGTGATGGCTTAATGCACTGATAAATCCGATTTCACCTATGGCGCCTTCAACTTTATAACGTTCCGCAGGGCCGTCATTGGCGTTTTTTTCGATTTTTTGCATCCTGCCGATGGATTGAACACGATCCTTTATTTCCGGAATCAGCAGTGGCGGACCGAATTTCATTCGTGATTTACCGATCGGCATGTATTCAATGAAACGAACGTGATAGGGAAAGCGAAGAGTCAGTCCGGCAAAATCGAGCAGTTCGTCATCATTTGTTCCCCTTAACGCCACCACATTCAGCTTAACCGGGTCAAAGCCGTTTTCATGGGCTGCTTCTATTCCGGCCCATACTTTTTGAAAAGCGTCTCTTCCGGTAATCTGTTTGAACTTGATTCTGTCCAGAGTGTCCAGACTGATATTGACGCGTTTGATCCCGGCCGCTTTAATTTCTTGAATATTATCTTCTAAAAAAACACCGTTGGTGGTCAGAGCGACTTCTGAAATACCGGGAACCTGTGAAAGACTGCCCAGGAAGTCATATACGCCTTTTCGCACCAGCGGTTCTCCTCCGGTAACCCTTACCTTGGTGATTCCCAGGTCAACGCCGATCCGAACAATCCGCAAAATTTCTTCGTATTTCAGGATTTCGTCGTGGGGAAGATGGATGATCCGTTCATGCGGGATGCAGTATATACACTGCAGGTTGCACCGGTCGGTGATCGATATGCGCAGGTAGTTGAGATTTCGGTTATATCTGTCGACGAGTTTTTGTGAAGCCAAATTGGATAACTCCTCAGTTCATTTGTGTTAACCACTTTTATGATGATTTGGTACAGGAGTACTGGAGTAGTGGAGTGCTGGAAAATTGGAAATAATTACTGAGGCTAACAACACTCCATTGCTCCAATACTCCATTACTCCGTTATGTTAGAATTCACCACCTTTTAAAATCTGTGGATCCGGATCTTTCAGGAATCCTTGTGTCGGTCTAATTTATATTAAACTTTTCCCGATACTCGGGGATTTCCACAATAGGAGGCCGCTCCACACCGTCGATTTTAAGAATGTCCGGCTGAAACTCGCTTTTAACAAGATTGTATTGAATCATTTCTTTGTAAAGCTCTTTTTTTAAGTGAATAAAATCCTGTTTTTCAATACGCTTGAGAAACGTGTTGAGGATGACAAAGGACATTTTTCCCAGCGCCTTGGTGTCCTGGTTTCGGTGGACCCTTTTTTCCAGGTCGACCTGGGCAATGACGTTCAACCCCCATTTCTCACAGATATCGAGAATCATACTCGTTTCGACCCCATAGCCGATCGGAAAAGGTATTTTTTCAAACACCTCCCGGTACCCGGCATACTCGCCGGACAGGGGCTGTATGATCTGGGTCAGTTCCGGAAAGAACAGGGAAAACAGGGGCCGTATAACCAGCTCGGTCACCCTGCCGCCGCCGGTAGGTCGGATTTTGTTTTTTCCGATGGCGATGGGCCGATCATAAAAAGCCTTGGAATATTTTATGTGATCATGAAGAAGAAGCGGTCCGACAAGTGCATAAACAAATCGGTGGTGAATATTTTTAATGTCGGCATCCAGATAGACAATGATATCCCCCTTGGTGACATACAGGGCCTTCCAGAGATTTTCTCCTTTGCCTTTGAATTGTTCAAGTCCGGGGAGAATCTGGTCCGCTTCATAGACGTCGGCTCCGAATGCAGCCGCAACTTCAAGAGTGTTGTCGGTGGAACCGGAATCGATCACAACGATTTCATCCAGCAGCGGATAACGGGTGACCAACTCCGATTTCATAATGATGATTTCTTTTGCAATGGTTTTTTCTTCATTCAATGTCGGCAGGCACAGGGATATTGTGATGTTTTTCCGTTTCTTTTCTTCGACCAGGCGGCCGAGGTCGATGAAATCAGAAAAGTGAAATGTGTTAGTGGAAAGCCATTCGTTATTCATCGCAAACTCCATTGTCTATGGCCTGAACGACACCGATGACCTGGGCGATTCCCTTGAACATCGGCTCTATTTTGACCCGGGCGTTCCGTTGATGATAGTTCTCCCCCCTGGTTATACCCAGCGTCACGGCGGGAATCTTGCGCGATAGAAATATTGAAAGCTCGGATTCACTCGATCCGCTCATCGGTTTCAGATCCAGCTTATGCATAATATCTACCGTGTTTTTCACCAGTGGATGATTGTACCGCAGTCTGGCAGCGCTTAAATTACTGATGGTTTTCAGATTCAATTCAACTTCATATTCATGACCGATGCCTTCAAGAATATCCTTAATGTCGCTGAATATCGATTTTACCATCTTGTCGGAGTTGCCCTGAATTTCAAAACCCAGGGTTGCTTCGAAAGGTATGGTCCCGTGTTTGATACCGCCGGACATCTTTCCGATAATCACCCGGGATCGTGGTCTCTGGGGCAGTCGCAACCTCAGTATCTGGTTGACGACTTCATTTAATATGATAATCGCATTCGGTCTGAATTTATGCTCCCAGCCGTCGGTCGACGAGATGTTGCAGTCCACCTCGCAGCGAATCATGCCGTCGGCATAATAACTGAGCCGGCCCAATTCGGCGCTTTCAATACAGACGGCTCCCCGGATGGGAGTGGGCCACGTTTTTACAAGATGGCGGATTCCCCGCAGGTTCCCTTTGCCGATCGATTGAATCACCCCGGCCAGTACAATATCGGATTCAAAACTCAGGTTCAGGCGGCGGAAGATTTCCGGCAGGGAGAGCAGAATCCCGACCCCCACCGAATTGTCGCTGACACCGGGACCGATGATCGCGTTTTTTTCAATCCTGAAGTTGTGATCGATGTCTCTGCCAAAAAATGTATCCAGATGGGCAACCACAAAGATCGGCGGTTTTGAATCGTTTGTACCCCTGATGATGCCGATGGGATTCCGATATCCGTCTGTGGTACATTCATCCACCTGGAGTTCGGCCATCCGATCGAGGAAAACCCGGGCGCGTTTTTTCTCCTTGAATGTGGGTGCAGGAATCTGGCCGATTAAAATGATGTTGGTAATAATGGTCTCCCGCACAGATTGGATCTCATCGACGTAGGTCGGCAGTTTTTCGAGATAATTTTGCATACTGTCTCCCCGGTTTGTCGGGCAACATTCAGAGGCTGTCAGAACGGGTGGCCGGCAGTTGATGGTCAGTTTGAGGCTTAGTACATGTATTCGTAATTACGATAATGTATAAGATAATGAAATCATAAATATTGACCAAAATACAGTTTCACCACAGAGCACGCAGAGACCACAGAGGCAAACAAAATAATTAATTTTTTCTCTGTGTGCTTTGTGGTCTCTGTGGTGAAAAAATAGTAATAATCATACGTAACCGTATTTACGAATTAAAGCACTTAGGCTCCAGCAGGATAGCCTACAGGCAATGGTATGCTAATAGATATACTGAATTCAGCGGTCAGGTCAATAAAATATTCAGGATAGAGTACACACGGGTGCAGGAAACGGGAGATGTGATATGCGACAGGCGATATGGGAAGGGCGATTCACGATGTTCGATATGCGAAATTTCAATCTCATGATGACATCGTTATTTTTCCGGCTTAGGCGCAACGTAATCCAAAATCGCCCGGCACAGTCCGGGGATGGTGTATGATTCGGCGGTGATATGCACCTTAAATCCGAGGTTTAGGGCAGTATCGGTGGTAATGGGGCCGATGCTTGCAACGGTCACGCCTTTGATCAGATTATCGAAGTCGTCTTCGGGCAGGAGTGATTTGAAATTGGTGACCGTAGAAGAACTGGTGAAGGTGATGACATCGATGGCGTTTTCTTCAAGCTGTTTTTTTAGCTGATCGACATTGTCGCGGATCGCTATAGTGCGGTAGGCGGTAATTTCATCGACCCGGGCGCCCATTTGAGTCAGTTCGGTCTGCAGGACCGGTCTGGCCTTTTCGGCCCGGGGAAGCAGGATTTTATTACCGCTGACATCGCGTCCGCCAAAGGCTTTCACAACTGATTCGGCCCGGTAACTATCCGGAATAATGTCGCATTTTAATCCGAACTGGAAAAGTTTGTCGGCGGTTGCCGGTCCGATGGCCGCCGTGTTCAGATGAGCCAGCACCCGAACATCCTTTCCCAGGGTGAAAAGCCGTTCAAAAAAGTATTTCACACCGTTGACACTTGTAAATACCAGCCAGTCGAACCCGGAAATCGTATCAATCGCCCGGTCCAGCGGTGACCAATCTTCCGGAGGCTCAACTTTGATGGTGGGATACTCAAGACATTCGGCGCCCAGTTCGGAAAGCTGACCGATAAGGTCGCTCGCCTGAGCCCTGGCGCGGGTAACGACAATTCTTTTTCCCAGCAGCGGCCGTGCTTCATACCATTTCATAATCTTTCGCAGGTTGACCACTTCTCCGACGACGATAATGGCCGGTGCTTTCAAGCCGGCTTTCTGAACCTTCCGAACTATGTTATCCAGTGTTCCCGTAACCGTCACCTGTCGGGGCGTGGTTCCCCAGTGCACCAGCGCCACCGGTGTGTCCGCCGGTTTGCCATGTTGAGTCAGCCGGCGGGTAATGTTCGGCAGGTTTTTTACACCCATCAGAAAGACCAGCGTGCCGATCCCTTTCGCCAGCGATTCCCAGTCGATACTTGACTCTGCTTTGCGGGGGTCTTCGTGCCCGGTAACAAATGCGACGGCCGACGTATATTTTCGGTGGGTCAGCGGAATGCCGGCGTAGGCAGGGGCGGCAATGACCGACGTAACCCCGGGAACGATTTCAAATGGAATTCCTTCTTTGATGAGCACTTCCGCTTCTTCAGCACCTCTGCCGAAGATAAAAGGATCACCGCCCTTGAGTCGTGTCACGATGCATTCTGTTTTTGCTTTCTCCACAATAAGGGCATTGATCCCTTCCTGGGAAAGGGTGTGATCACCGCCTTTTTTACCGACATAGATAAGTTCGGCGTTTTCTCCGGCATGGTTTAACAGAGAAGGTGATGCCAGATAATCATAGATGACCACATCGGCCTTCCGGATACATTCCAGCCCTTTAACCGTAATCAGCCCGGGGTCCCCGGGTCCGGCACCCACCAAGTAAACAAAGCCTTTTTTGATATTGTGCAAACTGAACACCTCTAACCTGTATAACAATAGTTTCAAGTTTTAGGTTTTAAGTTTTAAGCAACTCAGGGGTCGGGGTGTTTCTATCGCTAAACCTCTATTAGAGCGGAATGGGTTATCAGCGCATCGCCGGGCACTGTCTGAATGTATTAGGGTTCGTTAAGAAAGAACAGCGAATTGTTGAGATATTTCATCAATGCTAAAATACTTGATACGCATTCAACGTATTGATTTAATACCCCATCCTCTGTTCTTTCTTTACGAACCTTTATGCATGAGTTTGCCCTGCGATGCGCTGATAATTCATGCAGCTCTCATTTCAAAACAACCCCCCGACTCCTCAAGTAACTGAAAATAAAATTATTTGTTAACCTAAAACCTAAAACATGAAGAATTCGACTTATCACGAATTCATCAATTCCAATTACGAATAATTACTAAATGTTTGAAGCAAGTTTCTTAAGTATCTTATCCGCCCCCATGGAAAGGAGGCGTTCCGCAAGGTCAATGCCGATTTTTTCAGATAATCCCTCCGGTCCGTTATGGGTGTCCCGGATGATCGCTTGCCCGTCAACATCGGCAACAAGCCCTTCAAGAATAAATTGACCGTCTGCGATTTTACCGTGGGCTGCAATCGGCACCTGGCAGCTTCCCTCCAGGCGATTTAAAAAAGCCCGTTCACCGAGCACTGCGGCCCTGGTCGGCGGGTGGTTCAAAGCCGTCAGCTTATCTTCTACAGCGGCATCACCCTCGCGGATTTCGATACACAGGGCACCCTGCCCAACGGCCGGCAGCATGATTGCGTAATCCAGATATTCGCTAATTCTGTTTTCCAGTTCAAGGCGTTTTACACCGGCTGCTGCAAGGACGATGGCATCAAGGCCTTCTTCATCGGCGTCAAGTTTTCTCAGGCGGGTATCCAGGTTGCCCCTTAACGGGAGTATCACAAGGTCAGGTCTTGCATGCCGCAGCTGGGCGGCACGACGAAGGCTGCTGGTGCCGATGCAGGCACCCCGGGGAAGCCGGGAAAAAGAAAGCCCGTTTTTTGAGATGAGTACGTCGGTCGGATTTTCCCGTACCGGAACGGGGCCGATACAGAGACCCCCGGGCAGATGCGCAGGCATGTCCTTCATGCTGTGAACCGCCAGGTCTACCCGGCTCTGCAGCAGAGCTTCCTCGATCTCTTTAACAAAAAGCCCCTTGCCGCCGACACCGGCCAGGGGAACGTCAAGAATTTTGTCGCCCTTGGTTTTGATGGTAACCAGGTCGACCGAAAGTGCCGGGAATTTTTCAAGTAATGCCGATTTAACCCAGTTGGCCTGCCAGAGGGCCAGTTTGCTTCCTCTGGTGCCGATTCTTATTCGATCCTTCATGATTAGTGGCCACAGCTCGAGCAGCTGGTGGCTGCACATCCGCTGCAGGCCGAACCGGCAGAGCTGGATACCGTTTGTCCGCCGCTGCCTTTGCTGACAAAGCCACAGGTCGACATCAGTCGGCACACCTTTGTACTCTGACAGGAGGGACAATCCGGTTTTTCATCGCCAAAAACCAGGCGCTCGAAATCTTTGTTGCAGTTTTCACAGTGGTATTCATAAATCGGCATATTTTATTCCCCTTTATAAGAGGTCGGATCGGGATAGACTATCATATATATCCTTTTATAAAAATCAAGATCGTCGATTAAAGTTCACGTACAAGTTCACAGATAAAAGAGTTAACGAAATTATCGGTTAATTAAAATTGCTCCGGAAATAAAATCCTGTCGACCAGCTCGCACAGGATGTGGGCTATGGTGATGTGTGTTTCCTGGATTCTGGCAGTCGAATCCGATTCCACGGTGAAACCCAGATCGGCAAGGCTTGCCAGTTGGCCACTGCTGCCGGTCATGCCCAATGTGTACATTTCGAGCTCTTTGGCGGCCTTCACCCCCTCCAGCACGTTGGCCGAATTACCGCTGGTGCTGATTCCCCAGGCGATGTCGCCGGCTTTTCCCAGGGCACGGACCTGTTTGGAAAAGATATCATTGAAATGGTAGTCATTTCCGATGCTTGTGAGAATCGACGTATCGGTGGTCAAGGCAATGGCAGCCAGTGGCGGGCGTTCGATTCTAAACCGGTTTACGAATTCGGCAGCGATGTGCTGCGAGTCGGCGGCACTGCCGCCATTACCGAAAATGAGTACCTTTTGGCCGGCGGTAATGCATTCGGCCAGTCTTTGAGCCCCGGCCTTGATGTTGTCGATATTATTTTTAATCGAACTTTCTTTAACCGCTATGCTGTCCTGCAATATGTCCAGGATAATTTCGTCCATGATCATTTCCTAATCTATTAGAGAGAGCAATATTCCAAGGCCTTAAGCAGGTGATATTCGATACTTGGTCCCGGATGCTTGATACTCGATGCCGGATACTGGATCATTGATACGGGATCAATATTGCTTGAAAAGAGAACTGCTCTCATCCTTGATCCGGTATCCAGAATCCAGGATCCAGTATCACTACACTGCAGGCTCTCTGCACTGTGCAAAAACGCATGCATATGATTTTGTTGCACCATCTGCCCGGAATTAATCCCCGCTTTCTGCGATACTGTGCTGGATTTGATCCATATACTCCGTTGAATCAAAGCCGAGTTCGGTTGCTTTTTGAAACTCCTTCATCGCGTCCTGCAGCCGGTCTTTATTGAAATAAAGCCGGCCGAGCCTTTGCCGGAAGAGACCGTTTTCCGGAGCTATTTCCACACTTTGCTTGCAAAACAGGGTTGCAATTTCAGGATTTTTCCCTTGAGCGCTGTAGAGCCAGCCCAGGCCGGATAAGGAGGCGGCATCATTGGAGTTCAGTCGGATCGCTTTCTTGTAGGCGGTGACGGCTTCATCCGTCATATCCAGAGCAGTGTAACATTCACCAAGACTGGAGTAAACGGTACAGGACTCCGGACACAGACCGGCCGCCTTTTCAAGATACGGTCTGCTTTTTTCGGGCGCGTTCTCTTCCAGGTAAAGCCTGCCGGTCTGGATGGCAACTTCAAATCTGGTTTCAGGCCGGTCGTCGGTTTTGAGAAAGTATTCCAGCGCCTCATCGCGGTTACCGGTCAGCATGCTTGCCAACCCAGCATTAAACATTGCCAGGGCCTCGTCGGCATCGAGCGCCATCGCCGCCTTGAACTCTTCAAGCGCTTTGTCCAGCTTACCCTGTACGCCATAGCAAACACCGAGGCTGTTGTGAACATTCGTATTGGAGGGATCGAGCAGCAGCGCCTTTTTAAATTCTTCAACTGCACCCCGAATATCTCCATTATCGTAAAATCTGTCCCCGCTGATGTTTAAGCTGATCGCGTCAAATGATACCAGGCTGTCCGGTCCAAAGAATTTTGCGTGATCGAGTGTCTTTTGAGCATTCTCGATGATCTGACCTTTATTGAAATCGAGGGTGGGGAAAACGGCAATGCCAATGGTTACGGTCCGGCTGCTATCTTCTGAAAGCGTTTGCATGATGGTTTCGGCGATTTTAAAACAGGACTTTTCATCTTTGTCCGGGAAAAAACATCCAAACAGTTGACCGTCCAGAAGTCCCCACATGCCGTCCTGCTGATTGCACACTTTGTCAATTGCCCGGGCAGTATCCTGCCGGCCATCATTCCCATCGAAGATTTCGTCCGGCCGGTCGGTTTGAGTCGGTGCGTCTATTTGCAAAACCATGGTTCCGAAAACCGGCAACGCCTCAAGACGGTTCAACGCATGGGTAATAAACGCCTTGCCGCTTTGAACGTGCGGGAATAAATCCGACAATGGCTGTACTTTGGAATCGGGCAATCTCTCAGGTTCTGTTTTTTGTGTCCGGGTGTCCGCGCGCGTTTTAGAAAGCAGAAACTGTTGGGTCGCGCTGCATTCGGTCTGCAAACCAGGGTGACTTTTTTTCATGATCAACTTTTATTCAGCAAGTGGTCAAATGCGTTCTCGATTATCGCCAGTTCCTCATCCTGAACGGTTCTTGGATCTATGATATAATAGTCTTCTTCGATTCTTCCGATGATCGGAGGTGAGTTCGATCGTAATTTCGATTCGATCGTGTTGGCTGAGATGCCATCTACAATGATTCCCAGACATTTACTCGGTAATTCTAAAAGCGGAAGCGACCCCCCCCCTGCTCTGGATGACAGGTCCAGTAAATCAATCTTCAGACGCGACCGGTCGACTTTTTCCAGCATCTTTTTCAGACTGCCGGCTCTCTTGGCGATGTTTTCCACGGATTCGGTAATCATGCGTAAAGTCGGGATGGCCCGAACCGCCTTTTCCTCGTCCCGGTAAAGCCTCAATGTGCTTTCAAGGGATGCCAGGGTCAATTTATCTATCCGCAGGGCCCGGGTGATCGGATTTTTTTTGATTCGATCGAGATATTCTTTTTTACCGACGATAAAACCCGCCTGCGGACCGCCGAGCAGTTTATCGCCGCTGAAGGTAATAATATCTGCCCCGGTTGCCACAGATTCCTGAACGGTTGGTTCTTTTATTAAGCCGTATTTGGAAAAATCGATAAAAGTGCCGCTACCCAGGTCTTCCATTACCGGTATGTTGTGCTCTGCTCCCAGTGCTACAAGTTCTTGGAGCAGAACCTCAGCGGTGAAACCGACAATACTGTAATTGCTTTTATGAACTTTCAGTAATAGTGCGGTGCTGTCATCGACGGCATTTTCGTAATCCCTGAGGTGGGTTCGGTTCGTCGCACCGATTTCACACATGATACCGCCGCTTTTGGCCATCACGTCTGGAATTCTAAAAGACCCGCCGATCTCAACCAGTTCTCCGCGGGAAACGATTACCTTTCTGCCTCTGGCAACGGTCTCCAGTGACAAAAGCACCGCTCCGGCATTGTTGTTTACGACCATTGCGGCTTCAGCGCCGGTTAGTTCACAGATGATATCCTCTACATTACTGTATCGCGAACCGCGTTTTCCCACAGCAAGGTCAAATTCCAGATTTGAGTACCGGGTTCCGATGGTAATCAGGTTTTGGACGACTTCTTCGGCGAGCAGTGACCGCCCCAGGTTGGTGTGGACCACAATACCGGTGGCATTCACCGTGCGCTTCAGATTAAACGCCATGGCTCGACTGACGAAGCCTTTGACTGTCTCCATAATCGCGGTGTCAGCCGGATCTCCATCGCTCAGTTTATGATCGTTTTCAATAATCGCACTTCTGAGTTCTTCTAGTACAGACCGGACGGATCGTATAAGAACCGTTCGGGGCACGTCTGAAAAAAATGAATCGGTTGCGGCAAGTTCAAGGATGTGATCAACGCCCGGAAGCTTTTGTAGCAGTTCTTTTTGCTGATTGTCGATCGCCATGTTTATTCCCTATCCCGGATCCCGCCCGTCGGTGGGAGAACCCATTAGATTTTTTTAACCCCAAAAAGTAAAAATATAGTTGTTGATGGTTTTGAAAAGGTTTTAAACTACATTTAATATCATTGAAAACGCCATAATATCAATATTTTTATTCCTTCACAGAAAAAGACTTTATGGACACTAAGATATAGGGTATGGAGTTACTGACACCCAATTCGCCTAAGCAAACCATGGTACGTGTTCACGGGGTGCGTCTCCCCGATTCACTCCGGTGGCTGCGTGTCCGGTCATTTCAATGACTTAGCAGCGGGGGCATTCCTGCCCCCTCCGCGTTCTCCCGCAAAAAAAACGTGCGGGAGCCGCGGTCTCCCCCACGGCTAAGTCATTGAAATGAAGAGGCCACTGCGCCAATCTCGCTGCTCGGGGAAACGGGCCCCGTGAACACGTACGCCAGGGCTTTACTTTCGTCCAAACCGTATTATGTTAAAAGCGCTGGCATTAGTAATTAGAGAGCAGTAAAAAAAATAATGCGATTTTTATTGTACAACATACGATACGCTGCAGGGATCGGGAAAAAGTTCCACCTTCCGATACCGTACAGCGGCTATTTTAAGAATACCAACGGAAATCTTAAAGATATCGTCGATTTCGTAAAATCGGTTAATCCCGACCTTATCGGATTGATCGAGGTGGACAGCGGATCTTTTCGCTCCGAAAAACACAACCAGGCCGAAGCCATTGCTTGGGAATTGCAACACTATCATATCTATAAGTCAAAATATTCTGCCTCTTCCATGGCCCGTAAAGTGCCGCTGCTCAACAAACAGGGCAATGCTATTTTGACCAACCAGGAGATTATATCCCAAAAGTTTCATTATTTTCGCGAAGGTGTTAAACGTCTCGTGATTGAACTGGAGTTGGAAAAATTCTCGATTTTTCTGGTTCACCTATCGATTAAATTCCGTCATCGCCATTACCAGCTGCAGGATCTGCATGCCATGGTAAAAAACGCTAAAAAGCCGGTTATTGTCGCCGGTGATTTCAACGTTTTCCGGGGAGATCGCGAACTGCAACTATTCCTGGCCGCCACCGGACTGAAAAATGCCAACGGCAACGGGCAGCCATCCCACCCCAGCCGGTCTCCGCGCAGACAGCTTGACTATATTTTCCACAGCCCGCAAATACACATCACCGACTTTCATGTCCCCCGGATCAGACTGTCCGATCATACACCCCTGGTATGTGATTTTAATTTGGAAAGTATCGAAAAAGTCGCATCCGCTGCTGCAAATTAAGACCGATCGCACACGGCGCATTGCCTGTCGCCTGTCTCTGGCCATTCAAGAGAAACACGGTTTTCTGTAACATTGCAAATTGAATCTTGACTTCATTCTGCATACTCAATATACAATCATATCAATCCATTGGCATCGTATTCTGGAAAAAACGAATTGATTAAACCATTTTTGAACTTCGTTCGCTCCGCTCACAATTGGAATAATGGAATGATGGAATATTGGGTACATTCGTGTTCCATCCATTTGAAAAATAATACTGAAGTTATGCGTTTTTGACCATTATTCCGTGATTCCAACATAGCGCTAAAGCTTCACTTCGTGCCCATTATTCCATGTAGACGGCATAAAACCGGTGTCGTTAAAAGATGCATGGTTTCAATATATTATAGAAATTTCGAGATGTTATTTACTGGATCTGAAATGAAATCAGGAAAACATACAAGGCTGATCACCGGAATTTTTTTCATCATTTTACCACTTCTGGTCTTTACAAAAACGGTTTCCGGTCAGGAGGCTACGCTGCGCGGGCTCGCAGGCGTCATGGTTAGAGTCGATATCAATGACATCCTCATTAATGACGGCTTAACCAAAAGTCGAATCAGATCGGACGTTGAGTTAAAATTGCAGGAGGCGGGCATAAAAATATTTACGGATAAAGAATGGCGAAATACCGAAGGCCATCCGCAACTCTTTATACAGGTAACCGGAAGAAAAGTTCACGATGATAATTGGAAATTTTACACTTTCGCCATAAATATTCAACTGCTTCAGGATGTGTACATCATTCGAAAAAACCAGACCGAACTTCACCAGGCATCGACCTGGCTCATTATGCGGGCCGACCGCGGGTATATCGGTGATATCCGGCTGCGGATCAAGGAACTTGTGGATTCTTTTTCCACCGACTTCCTGTCCGCCAATCAGATATAAATTCCCTTTCCTCACTATGAACATCATTTCAAATGGCTAAAAAAGTAGAGCTTCTGGCGCCGGCCGGCAACTTCGAAAAACTTGAAATAGCGATCCACTACGGCGCCGACGCGGTCTATCTGGCCGGAAAGGACTTCAGCCTGCGCAGCTTTTCGGGAAATTTCACGCATGATGAGCTGCACAGTGCCGTTCAGGTTGCTCATCAGGCAAATGTTAAAGTCTACGTCGCATGCAACATTTACGCCCGCAACAACGAACAGGCGGCGATCGCAGATTATCTTCAAACGCTGGCAAAGTTAGATGCCGATGCCGTCATTATCAGTGATCCCGGGGTGTTGATGCTGGCCCGGGATTTGATTCCGGATATGCCTGTGCATTTGAGCACACAGGCAAATACGACAAATTACAACAGCGTGCTGTTCTGGAAAAAACTCGGGGTCGAAAGAGTCATCATCGCCCGGGAACTCACCCTGAAAGAAATCAAAGAAATGGTGTCCCGGTGCGCAGTAGAAATTGAAGCGTTTGTCCACGGCGCCATGTGTATTTCGTATTCCGGTCGTTGTCTGTTGAGCAGTTTTCTGGCAGATCGCGATGCCAATCGCGGGCAGTGCGCTCATCCCTGCCGCTGGAAGTACGCGGTTGTGGAAGAATTTCGACCTGGAAAATATATGCCGATCGCAGAAGATGAAAGAGGTTCCTATATTTTTAATTCCCTGGATCTATGCTTGATAAAACATCTGCCGGACCTGATCGAAGCGGGTATTCATTCACTAAAAATCGAGGGCCGGATGAAAGGGATAAACTACCTGGCCACCACCGTAAAAATCTATCGCGATGCCATTGATGCTTATTACATGCAGCCGCTAAATTTCAGGGTAAAAGAGGAATGGATCAGCGAACTTGAAAAAATTAATCTCCGCGGCTACTGCACCGGTTTTTATTTCGGCAACCCCGACCAGGTCGTACCGGACTACGAAAAAACCAAATCACCTGCAGGGCAACGTTTTGCCGGTAAGGTGCTGGAAAGCACCAATGGCGAAGATACCGGGGTGGAGGTACGAAACAAGCTCTTTAAAGGAGACGCTGTAGAAGTGTTTAATCGTAGAGGACCATCGGTGCATGACCATATCCTTGACATTATCGACCCGGACGGAAAATCTCTCTCCTTCGCCCAGCCGGGAAATCGGGTCACCCTGCGCCTTGAGGGCCGCTACATGCCCAATGATCTAATACGACGGTTTGAAAAAGGCGAAACTTGAAATATTAGCATAAGCCGAATCGCTCATTGAACGTGGAAAATTATCGATAGGGGAATAATAATACTTGATTATTTAGACAATTATACTATGATATTTAATAAGGCAAGGGCACCCATTTAAGTTTGCCGGTCGGTTTCGCTCACATCGATTGATACCTTGCTGAAGAAGCAAACTGTAGCTTGGGTTAATGTTAACTTTACATGGAGAAGGAGTTTGTGTTTTGCC
>DAOVBC010000040.1 GCA_030670715.1 Deltaproteobacteria bacterium
CCGGCGGCAGGCATTGCGCTTCTCACTTTTCTAAATCGATTATACGGGCATCAGCCGTCTCACCTGCTATCGTCAAAAGTGCGACGGTTGCCGGATGGTGAAAACGCGGCTGGGAGGCACTTCCCGGATTCAGGTACAGAATACCGTTGCGTTTTTCGATCAAGGGGCGGTGGGAATGGCCGCTGATAACGGCGCCAAAACCGGCTGCAGAGGGGTCCAAATCCAGCCTCTGCCTATCGTGAAGTACGTACAACAAAATTTCTCCGGCTTCCACAATTTCAGTCTCGGGCAGGGTGGACGACCATGGCCCGTGGTCCATATTCCCGCGCACCGCTTTTACCGGAGCAACGGCACTTAATGCCTGAAGAATCTCAGGTTTGCCAATATCTCCGGCGTGAATGATTAAATCAGTTCCGGCAAACACCTCTATTACGACCGAATCTAAATAGCCGTGTGTATCTGAGATGAGCCCGATAAAGGCGGTTTTTCTGCTGTCATAATCAGCATGCATTACTTTAAAGTACTGATTGTTGCGGATCTTGAAATTTTACTCAAAGATTCATTCATCGTATCAAGGCGGTTGATCAGAATTTCGATCAGATAATCTTTAATTTTATCTTTAATTTCCGATTTAATTTTTCTAAAAAATTCATCATCCATTTTCATAACCATCACTTCTTCATTGGCAATGACGTTACTGTAACGCGGTTTTTTAGTCAGAAAAGACATCTCTCCAAAAACGGCTCCCGGGCTAAGTTTCGATATCGGGGTATTGTATCCTGTTTTTGTAATGAGGATAGAGCCCTTGATAAGAACATAAAGTGACGTAAATCGGTCACCTTCTTTGATAATGATGTTGTCTTTGCTGAACACCTGCATTGCGTGTTCCATTTCCACAAAGCTTCTTTTTTCATCTTCAGAGAAGTGCTTAAACATGGGTATGTCCTTAACCTGATCATAAAGTGTCATATTCATTTCCCCTTTTATCGTAAAAAAAATCTGAGAATTAACCGACGAACGTCACTCGGTTGACGCCGGGCGCTAAAGCATTTCCATTCCGTAGCCGGCTTGAGTCAGGTTGGTAAAATATCAGATCAGAAAAAAGAAAACAAATACTAAATTAAACGCCCCGGGACTTGTGTAACCCGCTGAACCGGCAGGGTATTTATATCATACCGCTGCGAGGTTCCGCATGGAACAGTCGACTTCGATCGGAAAACGGCACTTTCTGTTGGGTGATCCTTGACTTTTGTTTGCTAATACTGTAAAATGTATTCATATATTCAGTAGGTTACATGCCTTTTTTACTAAGGTACTGCCGGTGAACCGCAAGAGCACCGGCAACCGGCCGATTTGAGCCTGTCTGTTTGCCCTGTTTTCTACCTGAACAGGACGTTTCGATCAGGCATAAATAGAACCGATCAACAACCGGAAATTGATAAAAATGAAATCGCGGCTTGAAGAAGATCCCGGACACGGTGAGATAGAAGGTCTTATTCTGGACAAGTTTCTCGTTGATGCGTTTAAGCCGAAAATTTGTCATGAAAAAGATGTGATGGTGCTGGCCTTTTTAGCCAGGCAGCGGAATTCTGCCGAAGAGCTGAATAATTTCATCAGCCGGGGTCCGTTTAGCTTTATAAACGTTGAGTCATCCGCTTCACCGGATCAGGATGGGAACTATATCGTACTTGTTGAAATGGACAGAAGCCGCGAGATGTTTATGAACATAAATAACCTGCTCAGTTACGTTAATCAACAGGTGCACATTAGTGAGTGGTATTTTAAGCCATCCACATCCGAGAAATTCATTTCCTGGAATGAGGAAAATTTTCGTCGTTCCGTGCCGCAGCACCCCGAAGAATTTCTTTCCCGCAAAAAGGATGTTTCCGTATCAGGACAAATCATTACTGATAAAACCGCCGGTGGTGAATCTGCAAAAGAGACCCCTGAGGCACCGCAGGCAAAACCAGCACCCGAAACGGCGGGTATTAATTATCGCCTGCTGGCAAAGATCATTGACAGACAGGTCACCAAATCCAGCCGCAATTATATCCGGGAATTTCAAAAACAGTTTAAAAGGGTGATTAAAAACAACCGGCGCATGTTGAAACATTTTGAGAACATAAAATCCGATCAAAAGTATCTCTTCATGCAACTGGAGATGCATCAGAAGCGTGAAAGACTGGCATTGCTTCGCGAACGGCAAGATATAAAACGGATCAGGAGCCTTGAAGATCGGTTGTCATATTTTATGATTGCCCATTCAAAGAACCATGATGATGCCGCCGCCGAAAGTCGTCCGGCAACCATCACAATCAACAGCACGGAAGCTTCTGTTGCCCCTGTTGATGCGGAAGATATTTACGATGCTGAAACACAAGTTATAGATCCGCAGGAAGTAACAGACGAAACGGGAAGCCAAACCGTAGATTCAGACGGCACTGTCGAAAATATTGAACTGCCGGAAGAAGCGACTGAGGCATCATCGGAAATCGATGTACAGGACAAAGAGCAGGAACAGGAGCAAAAGCAGGAACCGGAGCCGAAGCGGCCAAGCCGGCCAGCGACACAAGCCGATCCGGTGAAGATATTTGAATCAGACAGCAGCGGCATAGAAGAGCTAGAGCCTGCGTTTGAGCCCGCGGTACCGATAGAAGAATCCAGCGGACCGATATCAATTCCACCCATACCGACAGAGGAACCGGATCAGAATGAAACCGGTGTTGCGGCTGAGGCCACCGGAACCGCAGATGAAGCCCGAACGACGAGTGCAACGGCCGGCGGACGGCCCGACACAGATGAAACCGGTCCGAAGAGTGATCCGGCAAGCCAGTATTTTGCACGGGCCATTGCTGCATCCGAACAAAAAGAGTATCACAAGGCGATCGAGTACTTTACGCGAATCACGGAACTGTCTCCCGATGAGCCACGCAGCTACTATAATCTGGCCATTTTATATTATCGATTAAAAGATTATGATACCGCCCACGAGTATGCGACCCGGGCGGACGATTTAGGAGCCAAAGCTGCTAGGCGAATAATAACCAGGGTGGAAACGAAAAAATCGACCCGTGATGAAGTTCCCATAGCTGTTCCGGAGGAAGTGGCTTCCGAAGAGATATCCGAATCTGCCATAAAAGAATCTCTCCCTGCGGCGGATGACAGTAAGCCAAAGGACGGTATCGAATCGGATACTGATGCTAAACAGTCGGTGGCGGCTGAAACGACTGAAGTGGAAAGCGCTTCCGCAGAAAGTACCGAGATAGTTGAAGTTGAAACAATTGAGGTATCACCGGTTCAGGAAACGATCGACGCGATTGACACCGCTGCAATACAGGAGTTCCCGGCCTTCACCGGTGTGAACAACGACACGATAGTAATTGACAGTGAGGCTTTAGATGAGATTAATGCTGTCGAGATAGATGAAATCCCTGGGGTGGGTGCTGTTCCGGTGGAGGATACCGAAGTTGAAATGGGGAAAGAAAACCTGTTTGAGCCGCCGGCAGATCAGGAAGAAGCTCCGGATACCGAACAACCGCCGGCTGTAGAAAAATCGAAACAGGAGCCCGGGAGGGCGGAAACTGAAAAGGTGAAGGCGTCGGTTGAGACTGAACCACCGGTCGGCGGAGACGAAATGCCGCCTGTACCGGACAAAGTACAGCCGATCGATGAGACATCTGCCATCAAGGCGCCGGTACCAGAAACTGAAACCGATTATTTTGCACTCGCCATGGAAGCTTCCTATCACAAGAATTATAAGCGGGCGATTGACCACTTTACAAAATATATCGAGCGGTTTCCAGATGAGCCGCGCGGCTATTACAATCTGGCAGTTCTATATTACCGGCTTAAGGACTATGCCGGTGCTCGGGAATCTGCCGGGCGCGCAAGAGACCTGGGTGTAAATGCGGCAGAGCGAATACTGCAAAAAGTCGATGAAAAACTGGCGATCAAGGTTCCGAAGCCTGCCGGGGCGGCACAGACCGATCGGTCTGGAAGCATTATAGAAGACGACACCACCGTCTTTGAAATGGCCGATGTGGGTGCACCGGAATATATTGATACCAAAGCTGATCAGCCGGAACCGCCGCCTACTGTAAATACCGCACCACAGGTGTTGCCAAACGGTCCTGCAGAAGCAAGCGAGGCCTCGGAACAGGAGCCGAAAGAGGCGGCCTTAGCCGAGACCGGGCAACATGCTAAACGACCGGATGAACTGCCCGAGTTTCCGAGCCTGACCGGTGAAATCGCTCAAACGGATGGAAATGGAGCGGATGTCGGGAAAACGGATGACTCCGGTGAAGACATACATCCGCTGATTGAAGCGATCCCTTTGGATGGTGAAGACACCGGTCAACTGGAAGAAAATGTATTTGAACCAACGTCAACCGGTGTAAAAACTGCTGAAGTACAACCGCCGGTTGTTGAACACAAACCGGAAATCATGCCGGACCCGGAAGTGCGGCCCGTAAAAAGCGGCCCATCGAAGGCTCAGAAGAAATTGAAATCCCCACCGCCGAAGATACGGCCGGAAAAATCAGGGACCGAACCCGAAGCGTCGAAATCTGATCCGGCGGGTGAACACTTTGCTCTCGGGATGGCGGCTTTTAAAAATAAAAAGTATAAAAAGGCGATTGCTCATTTTACAGAATTTATTGAGATGGCCCCGCAGGAACCGCGCGGCTATTATAATCTTGCCATTTTGTATTACCGCCTTAGAGACTATGATGCGGCTGAAGCAAATGCAAAACGGGCCCTTGGATCAGGCGCAAAACCGGCCAGGCAGATTCTGGAAAAGGTGAAGAAAAAAAGGGCTGCTGCAGCCAAAAAGGCGGCCCCTGTAAAGGCAGTGCGGAAGACCGGATCCGGCACCAAGGCCAAGGCGAAGACCAGGGCTGCGGCCGTAAAAGAGCCACCTTCCAAGACAGCTGATGATAGGCTACAGACTGCAATCGACGCAGACGCGGCCGGACCTGAGGCAGCCGTACCCCTACCGGACCCGGTCGAATTTCCTGCAGAAATCGAACCGTTGTCCGGTGGACCGACCGGTGAAATCATCGATAATCCGGAGTACTCGAACACGGCGACGATTGATATTACCGAAGCACTTGCCGGAGACACCGTCGTCTGGGATGCGGATGACCTGGAAGAAGAGGTGAACATGACGAATGCTACCGCGGATGAAACCGGCGACGAATATTCCGTTCAGGATGATGTAATCGTATTCGACCAACCGGACGAGCCGGTGCAGACACGGGCCTTGGGTGAAACAGACGATCAGGGCCCGGATACAACCGCTGCTGCCGAAGAAAGGCGAAAGTCAACAACTGCCGAATCGGACGGTAATTCGGTTAACAAATATTTTTCTCTCGGCCTGGCGGCCTCCGATCAGAAAGAATACCTGAAAGCGATCCAGTATTTTACCAAAGTTACAAGCCTGTCACCTAAAGATCCGCGCGGCTATTACAATCTGGCAGTTGTGTCTTATCGTTTAAGGTTCTATGAAACAGCCCGGGAACATGCCAAGCAAGCCCTCACACTGGGCTCAAAATCCGCCAGACGGATTCTGGAAAAAATTGATGCGCAGCAAGCGGCTGCTTAAGGTGACAGACCGGACACGCATCCTTCCCGTATGTAACGATCGACAGATCAACGTAAAGTGTCTACAGGATTATGCTCGCGGCAGAAACCGATCAATGCTTTTACGCAGGAGACCGGTTCATTGACGGTGATTCTCAGGCTTCAAAGTGTTTTTCAGCGAGGTCGCGTTCAGCTTTTGCCCGGATTGCACTCAGGCTGTCTTGAACTTCATCCGATAGTGGTTCAGGCCTGTGATTTGAAAGAATTTCTATGGCTTTTTGCGTCGCAAGCTGCCCCCAGGATTTGCTGCCCTTATCTATCCACGAGTCAATTAAGTAACGGTTTGTAAGTTTTGCCTGCCAGTGCTCCTGTCTGAAAAACTTCAGTGTGTGGGCGGTTGAGAGAAATTGACCTTTGGGACCGACGCGGCGTATGGTGTCCATAGCGATATGTTCCGGGTCGATGTCGAAACCCCGGACAACGCGTTTAACATAGCTGATAATTTCATCACATATCACCAGTGCGGCGGGGTGGCCGATCAGTCCTTGGCCGAGATAACCGATATCATGGACGAGATTCGCACCGGTGAGCCCGTCCGTCAGCAGCGACATGGCCCACTCCATGCCAGCCTGCTGGTCCAGACATTGTGAATCACTGGCCCCTGCCGTTCCCCACATGGGGATTCTGTAATAATGATACAGATCCGCACATGCCGACAGCGCCAACCGGTATTCCGGGCAACCGTAAATACAGGCCGATGTTTTCATATCCATGGTGGACATGCCGAAGCCCGAGATAATCGGTGCGCCTTTAGACCTGAGTTGATGGAGAACAACACCGCTCAGAGCCTCGGCATTGCCGACGGTGATGGCACCGGCCAGGGTTACCGGCGCGCTGGCACCGGACATCATGCCCGGGGTGTAGGTGACGGGGATTCCGTTATCTGCACAGAAAAACAGTTTTTTAATTGCCCCGGAAGAATGCATCAAGGGACTTAGCGGTTCGGCATAATGGATGAGAAAAGGCCTTTGCCTTAGATTGTCCGTGCCCCCCGTGACAGTGCCAGCCATTTCATGGATGACGGCCAGGTCCTCCGGGCCGGCCGCGGTAAAAAATAGCGGCTTGACCGAGTTTTCCAGTTCGGTTTTGAAACTATCGATATACATCAGATTTACCGGAGTATCATGGGGAAGGGCATAAGATGCGATAAAATCGATGTCTTCGCAATAGTCGGCAATCTTAGCGGCATTGGCAACGTCTTCAAGTTTCGATTGCCGCAGTTTACCCGTCACCAGATCATAGGTTTTGATCAGATCCGTGCCCATACCGAAATGAGTTTTTCTGCCTTCCAGGTGCATCGCTTCCCGGCCAAACCTGTTATAAATGGTGATGCGGGAAGGTGCACTGCGTATACACTCTTCGACCAGCCAGTTGGGAATTTGGATCAGATCATCGCCTTTCACCCGGCAACCTGCGCTTCGCATCATTTCGACGGCGTCGGGATGATCGATCCGGACGCCGACCGTTTCCAGCAGCTCCAGGGTTGCATAATGGATGGTGTTGATCTGATCCCGGGTTAACAATCTGTAAGCAGGGCCACACTGTGAATTAAAACCCGAGTCCACCGTTATCTAACCTCCCTCTCATTATTAATACGGAAATTCGATACCCATCTGCGCCAGTTCGTCTTTGACCTTACGGTACATGTCGTAGTGCTCCTGTGTCGGCAGGGCCTTGGCAACATCGTAGCATTCCTGGTATTCTTTGCCCAGGGGGGCATCGGCGGCATTGGACTCGTATTTTTCAAGCAGCTTTAAGGTTAGGTCATTCGCCTGTTCACGGGTCATTTCCTGTCGGGCCACCGCATGACCGACCTCCATGCCGAGTCTCGCTTCCAGGGGGGTGGCTCTGTTTCGATGCTTGTTCCGTGCCGACGCCATTTCCCACAGGTGCCATCCCGTAACCGTACTGACCAGGGCATGACAGGCCGTTTCGTAGAAAAGCATTTCGGTCATGGGGCCGGCGTTGGCGAATCCGTTTGAGGTATGGAGCAGCGTGCTGTTTCTTGCCAGCGACTGACCGGCCATGGAAATTGACCAGAGGAGTTCGCGTGTTGTGTTGGAGACGTAATTCAGATGAAAAGGAAAATGCTGGCTGAATATGGCGCCGTGGATAACCAGGCCAATCAGGCTGTACGCCACCAGGGTTACGGCAACCCCTTCAGAACCGCCGCACCAGCCACCGTAAATAGGTCCTGTAAGGTGGCCGGTATAACAGCCGTATTGCGCATAGTGAACGACGCGGTTCAACAGGGTGTCGGCGGTTTTGAATTCGGTGAGCGACCCCACCAGACGGGCATCGGTTGTCCGGACGCCCCATTCATTGTCGGAAACGGCAATCTGCCCACTGTCGTGTTCGGCCGTACCGACGGCTACCAGGAAAGTTCCGGGCCGACCCAGCTGTCTGGCTGCCAGCCTGAGGTTGGAAATGTGCTGAATGCAGCCGTTGATTTCGGTCGGCCCGCCGGAGGTAATAAGCTGGCCGGTGGATTCTTCCAGAATCGGGGCGCAAATGCCGTCCAGGAGCGGTTCTTTGAGGTAGGCCAGGCACATTGAGTGATGATATTCTTCGTTGCAGGTAATGTCCGGACTCATAATACAAAACGGTGGTTCCGGATCCTCGACGGTGCGGTGCTTCCAGAGGACTGCGTCTTTTCCGGCTCCGACCCGGTACTGATCTTTTGCAGTATACAGCGCTTCTTTGATTTCCGTATCGGAGACTTTGATCATCCGATGGGTGTCCGTATTGTAAACACCCACCTCACGAAACAATTCCCATCCGGCCTGCCAGAGCCTGTCAGCCATGTCATCATCGGTCTGAACTGGATTGTCTGGGTCATATTTGATCTCATACTTTTTAATGATTTTTTTAAGTGTCGGAGTAAAAAGTCTGGGCAAAAATTCGTCTTCTTCCATATGTGGTCCTGTATTGGATCTTTCGATCATTTCCCAAATGCGATAGGCTGTGGTCATCGCTATACCTCCTTTACTCTACCAGCAGGCCGGTCATGAGCCCGGGGGCGGAGTTGGCATTTTCGCAGTAAAGGTCTGCACCGATCATATCGGCCCATTCTTTTGAGGCTGGTGCTCCACCGATAACGACCTTATACTTGTCCCGCAAGCCTTTTTCTTTTAAGAATTCGATAATTTCTTTCTGGCGTGGCATTGTGGTTGTCATCAATGAGGAAGCACCGATAAAATCCGCTCCCATTGCCTCCGCTTCTTTAATAAAGTCCAGAGAATCCACGTCATAGCCGAGGTCCTTTACTTCGAACCCGTTGGTTTCCAGCATCAGCTTAACGATATTTTTTCCGATTTCATGCAGATCACCCCTTACGACGCCTAAAACCACTTTGCCTTTAGACGTCCAGGTATCCGTTTTAGGCAGCCGGGGGCGCACGAGTTCCACTACGGCTGTTAGCGCTTCTCCGGCAAGCATAACCTCGGGGAGAAATATATCCAGCTTGGCGAACCTTTCACCCACGCGGCCCATGGCCTCGGTGAGGGTGTTGAGGATCGTTAGCGGGTCGGTTCCGTCGGTCAAAAGCCTCTCGGCCAGGGCCTTGCTTTCTTTATCGTCGCCGTCTTCGACATATTTGCCTAACTGTTCCAGTGACATATAAAACCTCCCATCTGACAAATTATATACGGTCATATCGGCCGATCCTTTCACCCGGCACGATTGCCTCGTATTGGATTATTGATGAATGTCTAACATGCATCATATCGGTTCATAATTCAACCCATTATAGCCCGAATGCGGGCAAACAATCTCAGGCTGACAGGGAGCCCGCACAATTGAAAAGACAACTTCACCTCTCTTGAGTTATTATTTGACAATCTCAGAATATTGAATTTAATGTAACCTGAATCCATTTAGAGGCATCAAATTGTATGGCACGACCTGATTTAGAGAAAGTCGTCTGGGGAGCTCCGTCGTTCTGGATCGAACGGTTTCCGCTTTATTGCGGACAACACCTCGGCTTTTTCCGTGACCAGGGCATCGAACTTGAGGTCTGGTTGTCTTACGGTGGTCCCGAGCTGGCGCAGGCGGTGGTTCAGGGGAGCATCCACATAGGCGATATGGGGTTGCCCCCTTTCGCAGCAGCCTACTCCCGGGGCCTGCCGGCGCGGATTATCGGAAGCAGTCCCATCCAGCAGCTGGACCATTACCTGGTGGCGGCTCCGCCCATCGACAGCGTGGCCGATTTGGGTGGAAAACGGATCGGAATTCTGTCCCGCGGCAGCTGTGATGACTATTTTCTTCGCCGCATGCTTCGTTCCGAGGGAATCGATTCTGAGTCGGGGGTTGATCGGGTTCCGCTCGGAGCTTCCTACGGTGATCTGCAGGTCTTCACCGATGCGGCGGTCGATGCCTCTTTTATGGTGGAGCCCGGTGTGTCAGCGGGTGAAGCCGCCGGTCTGTTCAAAGTTATCGGCCGGGTGGGAGATTACTTTCCCCGCTATCAGTGGGGCATCATCCTGGCCAGCAACCGGTGGCTCGTCGAACGCCGCGACCTGATCAACCGGTTGATGAGCGCTTTTCGCAAAGCCTGCCGGTTCATTCGTACCCACCCCGAAGACACCCTCAAGCTGGGCGGCGACATTTTCAAGGTGGACCAGGCGGTGTTTCGCAGGGCGCTGTTGCGCGATCTGGCCCACTGGCAGATCGACGCGCGCATTGACGATACAGGCCTGCACAATGCGCTTAAAATACAGGCAGATATGGGCATAGCCATTGACGCCATCAGCCTGACGCAAATGGTGGAGCAAATGTAGCCGCGTAAAAAGTCTGCCTGCTCTATCAGGTAGATTTTTACTTTTTTCTACCAAAGTCTTCCGCCGCTTTTTTAAGCATGTAAACATTATAGGGGGGTACATTGGGCGGCAGCCCGCATCCCGGCATCAGGATAAACCCCCGGGGCGCCTTCTCCCCTTTGGCCAGAGCGTCGCGGCACAGACTATAGACCTGATCTGCGGTGCCTAGGTGGATGACCGCCGGCTCGATGTTGCCGGCAATGACACAGTGATCGCCAAAGGTGTCGATAGCCGTATCGATATCCACTTCGTGGCCGAAGCTGACAACGCCGGGTTCACCCATGGGAATCTGCGACCAGAATGGCAGGTTAAGGTTCTGTTCTCCGCAAATGTGACAAAAGATGTGGCAAATTCCCGAATCCAGGATCTGCTCGTGCAATTCTTTCTGGTAGGGCAGAACAAAGCTTTCGAACAGATGTGGTGAAATCATCTGATTGGAGGCCGTGGGGGCGGCATTGTAAACCAGCATGTGCTCCGGCGGAAATATTTTTGTAAAATGACGCACCACTGCCACGCTGTAGTCAGTGGCCACGCGCAGCAGCCGGTGGACCAGTTCGGGGCGCTTGAGCATCCAGCGGCACAGGGATTCCGGGCCGCACAGGCTGCGGGCCCCCTCTATGGGGGAGGTAATGAACGGAAAGACGGGCAGTCCATGAGCTTGCTGGAGGCGGGCAAAGACCAGATAAAGGGGCATGGGGCCTGAAGAAGCAATGTTTTCAGGGATCTGGATCTTTTCGGCCTCGGCTTCCGTCGCCACAGGGTACCGGACCGCACTGGGGGCCATGTCGTATTCACCGGTCGGCCATTTAATTTCTCCTCCGAAAGCCCAGGTTACGTCCGAGGCACCGCCCACTGCTATTTTCGGGACACCGTCGTCCCCGAACATTTCGCTGATCCAAATCTG
>DAOVBC010000142.1 GCA_030670715.1 Deltaproteobacteria bacterium
ATAAAAATAGCGGTCATCTACGGGAATAGAAGTAAGCCAGGCAGGAATTTCAGTCTGTGTGGTTTGCGGAGAAGATGCACAGCCAATTAAACTGCCTGAAGCCAATAATAACAGAAGTGTATATAAAATGAATCGCTGAAAGAGTTGCATCGCTAAAATTCGTCCCAGATGTAGAAGTTTGCTATAGTGGTTGTTAAAAAAACGTTCCAGTATTCCAACGTTTTTTTTCTACAACCACTTATACCGCAATGCCGTATTTCGAAACATAATTATGGAAAGCGGTATAAAAGAACGAATATTAATATATAATCAAAAGTTTTTTAAGTAAACCTCTTTATCGACTTAGGGTTCACGAAGAAATAAGTTCGCAATTTTAGGTGTTGAGGAGTCCGGCCGGCAAGGTGCGAAAACGTAGGAATCCGCCTCGGCGGATTGCGAGTTTTCACAACGCAGCCAGTCGGGATGCATCGACGTCTAAAATGTGAAGTTATTTTTGAGTGAGCCCTTAGCCCGTATGCCCGCTTTACCGGTATTCATTGCAGATTGCTTTCTCACCACAGAGCTCACAGAGGAGATACAGCCGCGAGCATAATCGTGTAAACCTTTGATGCGGATCTGATCTGCCCGGGGCAGCGGCAGGCATTGCGTTTCTCACGGGGCTCAAACAGTGACTCCCGGTTGAACCGCAACGCCTGCCGCCGCCCCCGGTTCGTAAGGCGCTCCGGTGCTTGTGTCTATTTTATAAGTTATTTCTGGGACACGCAACTAGCTTCAACCTCTGAACCCTGAACCCGAGAACGAGTGCAGCGCTGAGTCCTCTGCGTGCTCTGTGGTGCATTTTAGTTTATGCCGGAAAGGTACTCGGCCTCCGCCCTCCCTTTTTCATCATTAACAAAATAGAGCAAGGTGCCACCGATAATGAAAAGGAGCACTATGGATCCGATGCCCCAGCGGGAAGCCAATTGGCCGTAATAAGTGATTTCGTCAGGCGTCGGCGAAACAGGCAGCAATATTCGTTTTGCCAGAATACCAACTACCCCCATCAACGCCGGCCCCATGATCGTCGCAAACTTGCCCAGCATATTGTAAAATCCGTAATACTGGGCAGATCGGTTTTTGGGAATCAGGCGCGAGTAGTAGGAACGGCTCAGGGCCTGGATGCCGCCCTGGATAAGGCCGATCACCATGGCCAGGATGTAAAAGTCGCTCTTGTCGGATATGGTTGTCCCCCATAACGTAACGAGGATGTAAACTGCGATAGCAAGAAAAATTGCTTTACGTACGCCCCATTTCTGCCCCAGTTTCCCGAATCCGAGGGCTGCCGGAAATCCGACAAACTGGACGATCAACAGAGCAATAATTAAGTCATTGGATTTAAATCCGAGAGACAGGCCGTAGTCGACAGCCATGCGGATGATGGTGTCAACACCATCAATATAAAACCAGTAGGCCAGCAAAAATAAAAATACAGTTTTCAGGTGGCGGATTTCCCTGAAGGTTTCTGCAAACTGGCGCAGCCCCTGGACAACAGCACCGCCTTTTCCGGCGGCCGGGGCAACGGCTTTTTCCTCCCGCACCCAGAACAGGGTAAATATAGTAAACCCCCCCCACCAGAGGGAAACTGTAACAAAGGCCCAGCGGACGGCAGTAGCGGCATCCGGCAGGCCGAACAGGTGCGGCTTGAGCGTCATGATGACGTTGATCAAAAAGAGCAGACCTCCCCCCAGGTATCCCAGCGAATACCCGAGGCTTGACACATAATCGATTTGATCTTCCCCGGCCACAGTCGGCAGCAGCGAATCATAAAACACAATTGAACCGGAAAAACCGATAATCCCACCTGCATAGATAAAAATTGCCAGTGCCCATTGTCCTTTTTCAACCAGGAAAAGAGCGGCTGTCATCAACACACCAAGGTAGGCAAACACAAGCAGAAGTCTTTTGCGCACGGAGCCCTTGTCGGCAATGGCCCCCAGTACGGGAGCCATTAAGGCAACAATGAGGCTGGCGATGGAATTGCCGAAACCCAGTTGGGCGGTACTCATGTTCACATCGGTACCGTAGCTCCAGTACTGCTTAAAAAAAATGGGGAAAAAGCCGGCCATGACGGTCGTTGCAAACGCGGAATTGGCCCAGTCGTATAAGGCCCAGCCCCAGATGGTCTTTCTTTTCGAATCCATTAACAATTGCGGAACCCATTATAATAGATAGATACGTCGAGATCTGATACAAAAAAATGCCTAAAATGCACTAAAATGCCTAAAATTGTAGCGTCGCTTCGCTCCGTCTTTATTATAAACACCTGGTATTTTCAGAATGAAAAACATGAAATCAGCAAATGAATACCATCGCATACCCTGCTTTTTTTTACTAAAATCGATAGAATACATTAATTTTAGGCATTTTAGGCACTTTGCAATTTTAGGCATTTCTTAGGGCAACTTGTTTTTTGCACAAAAAAATCTTGCCATAAAAAAATAATTTCTAAGATACGAAATCACATAACCCTAGTTCATCGTGTACAACCGTTCGTGCAACCGTTTAGCTCTCAGGCAGAAGGCTTCCAGTTTTGCACTGATAATTTGAGGGAAAGGCGATCCGTCACTTTCAATTGCCAGAAAGGGCAGGTCTTCAATGTCGGATAGGACAACCCGCAGCTGTTTATTGTCCGGGTCTGCTTTAAGTTTATCCCGGCGGTTCATGATTTCGCACAGAATCGATTCCGAAATGCGGTTGGGCATACAACCGAACGGACCGATGGCGATAACACCGCAGGCGAAATTCACAACCTCGGTCAGAGAACTTCCGATGGTCAGGATGGCCTCACCGCTCAGGTCCGGTGACAGGTGTGGTGAAGCACTTCGGATGATGCGATCCAGATCCACCGGTTGGGCGTGAACAAGTCCCGAGCGTGACAGGATAGATTTTATGCGTCTTTCGTAACGCACCTGGAATTTATTTTTTAAACTAAATTTCAGGCGGTCCAGCAGAGTCGGTTTTCCGCAGTCAGCACGCCCGGACATTACGAGATAATCGGAGTACAGCAACCACTCCGAAACGGGTGAACAGATAGTGGCAAATCCCTGTTCTGCCAGGTGTTCGGTTATATACTGGCGGGACAGAGAGTCCCGTCGCACAAATATTTCTCCTGCCAGAAAAATGGTCGGTACGGCTTCCGGAGGATGTTTCAGGGGTATGCGCCGGAAACGTTCCGCCGTGCGGATAAGGCAGCTTTCCAGGCGGGCGAATTCTTCCTGCTGCAGTTCCGGCAGTATCATTTGCAGTTCCGCTTCAAAAACAGCGGTTGCCGCCTGAACGTCGACTGCATTTGCCAGCAGCATCGATCGGATATCCTCCAGGACATCGGAGATGTTGATAGCCCACCAGCCGCGGCGCTCGAAATCGGTGCCCAGCCCTGCATACGCGTTTTCCGAGGTTAACGAGAACAGCGCCACATCCGGTATTTCCATCCGGCGAATCAAATCTTCCATGAAAATAGAGTATTGCCCGAAGCGGCAGGGACCACTTCCGGTCGCCATAAAATAAATCAGAACCTCATCCGCCTTTTTTTCATTGTGAATATAGTTGAGCAGTGTCCCGGTCGTTAGCTGTAGCGGCAAGCATTCTTTACAGCTTGTATTCGCCCGTCCGGTTTTTAGATCGGCCTCACTGGCCGGCGGATAAGCCTTGGCATTGAAGCCTTTACCCTGAAATACCGCTGCCATACATTCTGTGGCAAGCCGTCCCATTGACGGCAAAAGCAGCGTCACCCGGGGATCGGTCATATCCAATTTTTCTCCGGAGGATGTAATTACCATGGGGACGTCGTTTTCCAGTTCCGTACGGGCCGGCACAAAGTTGTTTTTTCTCGGGATAATCAAACGGTCCGCCACCAGTTTGCGGTATGCGGTGACAATATCCAAAAAGGCTTCTATCCGGGTTTCGATACCGGCATCGGCCGTATGGCTGTCCAGCTCCAGTGTCAGGGATGGCTTACGGCCCATAATATTACGAAAATAACCGAGGATAAAAGAATCCGGGCCGCAGGAGAAATTTGTGATAAAAACCCCGAACAGCTGGGGATGATCTTTAACAAAGCGGGCCGCTTTCAAGATCATCTGACCCATGCCCCAGTACATATGACGCTTGGTTCGGGTGTCGTTGAGAGGGAGAAAATCGAAGGGCAGAACCAGAACCCCCCTTGACGCCAGTTTGTGCGGGATCCCCATATGGGCCTCTTCCACAAACGCGTTGTAGGGTCTGCCGAACAGAACCACACCCGTTTGGTCCGGTAGGGCTGCCAGTTTTTCGAGGGTTGCTTCACCGATTGCGTACATTTCCGTCTGGCAACTTTGCTGTTGAAGTAGGGTTTTTTCGAACGCCTTCTCGGCTTCTCTGCGACCGATTCCCATCCGGCGTGCGATTTTTACCAGCGGCTGCCCTGCGCTTTGCAGACCTTTGGTGAGATCAATAAGAGGATCAAACACCTGTGTTCCAGCGGCTTTGAGTTCCATGAGCCTGTCTCTGAAAGTTGTCTGTAAATAAAATGTTTCCCCCTGAACCAGGGGGCACAACTGAGCATTTGACTCGCCGTTCTGCGCCGGTATGGATTTAAAATGAGGTAAAAATATGAACCGGGGTGGTTCCTCCATTTTCAGCAGGGCGTCAAAAAAACCGTGGGAAAGTTCCGCGGGATAGCAAAACGCCGCGTTTTTTTGATCGATCCCTTGCTGGGAATATGTTTGCGGGATAACCGGCTCATGGCCCAGTTCAGAAAAAAATGTTGAGAAGAGAGGGTAGTAGGTGTTGATTAAGAAACTCCGGTTAAACCCGATGGTGCCGCGGCGATGCCGGCGGCGGTCCCGGGCCGGAGCCGCCGCGTATTTTTCAAATGTGAGCCGCTGTCTGATTCTGACCTGGTCCAGGCGCTTTATGTCGTATTTAACATTGCGGCGCAGATTGTAATACCGGTTACAGGCACCGCCAAAGGAATATTTCTTCCCTTCAAGCTCAATGACCGAAATTTCACAGCGTCGGTCACAATTTTCTTTGCCGCCCCTGCAGGTAAAGGTTTTGCGGTAAATGACGTCGCGACTGACGAGCGCTTCCAGATCAAAGGGCTGCTTTTGCATCAGCCCGTTTTCGATTCTCTTTTTCACTTCGAGTGCAACCCCGAAGGCGCCCATCAGTCCGGGTTCCGGCGGAACGATAATCGGTTTTCCCACCAGGGCAGCCATGGCGAGAGGAACGGCCCTGTTATAGCAAACGCCTCCCTGCATGAACACCTTAGTACCCACCGGTCGATTGCCTTTGACCCGGTTTGCGTAATTCATACAGATGGAATATACCAGGCCGGCAACGATGTCCTCATGCTTCACGCTTTCATGAATGGCGTTTTTAATATCAGAAGAAATAAACGCGGCGCACTGGTCATTAAAATTCGGTGGTTTCCACCCCTTGAGAGCGATATCGGCAATATCTTCCATTTTGACCCCGAGGGTTTCATAGGCCGACTCTTCAAGGAAAGAACCGGTTCCGGCCGAACATGCCTCATTCATGGCATAATCCGAAGGAACCCCGTTTGTAATATAGGTGTATTTTGCATCCTGGCCGCCGATCTCAAAGATTGTGTCCACTTCAGGATCAAAATACACGGCGGCGGTGGCATGGGCGATGATTTCATTGATGATACCGTCGGTCAGCGCATGCAGACCGGCGATCTGGCGACCGGATCCGCACACACCGAGTCCTTCGACACTGATTTCTTGCGGGTTAACCACGGCACTCACCTGCCGGAGGATCTGGCGGTAACAGCGCCGGGAAGCGCCCACCGGATCCCCGTTGGTGCGAAGATAAACCGAGGCCAGCATGGTATTGTCATTCTGGCGCATGAGAATCGCTTTGGTGGTGGTTGAACCGACGTCAAGTCCGATAATGCACGTATCACCGGGCCGGACGCTGCCCATTTCCATCGTCTTGAAAGCGACCTTTGCGCTGAAATCGCCCAGCGCGGGCAGGGTGTCAAAAGAGGATGCATCGGAAGTAATCAGGCGGGAAAAATCCGGAAATGGTCGGGTATCGTGCTCAAGCGCCCAGAGGGCGGCACCCAAAGCCTCAAAATAAGGCGCTTCCGGGGGAACAATCAGTCCAGGGATTTCCTTCTGTAAATATTCGACCATCATCCGGTTACACGCTGTTCCGCCGGTGATCATGATATTTCGTCGCTCCACCTTTTTCAGAAGCTCCAGTATCTTGCTGGTCATCATTTTGCATAGTCCGGCAGTTACCTGAGACCGGGGGATGCCTTTATTGGTTGCGTGGGTGCAGTCGGACTTGCAGAAAACCGAGCAGCGCCCGGACACGTGATGCGGTTTTTCGGTTGCGGTCCA
>DAOVBC010000221.1 GCA_030670715.1 Deltaproteobacteria bacterium
GAATGCGTAGGCGCCTGCGAGGCCAATGCCATTGACCATAGAATGAAGGAAGAAGAAATCGAGGTCAAGGTCGGCAGCATCATTCTGGCGACCGGTTATGACGTGATGGATCCGACACCGCTAAAACAGTATGGTTACGGACTTTACCCCAACGTGTTCACAGCTCTGGAGTTTGAGCGTTTAAGCAATGCCACTGGGCCCACCGGCGGCAAAATTCTCATCCGGGATGAAAACGGAGAATTTACCAAAAGTCCTCAGAGTGTCGCCCTACTTCACTGTATCGGCAGCCGGGATGTGAACTTTCATGAATATTGCTCCCGCGTTTGCTGCATGTACGCGTTGAAATACACACACCTGATTAAGGAAAAGGTGGGACACGATAGTAGAGTTTACGATTTTTATATTGATATGCGCTGTTTTGGTGAAGGGTATGAAGAATTTTATCGGCGCTGCCAGGAGGAAGGCACCATTTTTATCCGGGGCAAAGTGGCGGAGGTCACAGACAGGGCGGCTGAACCCGGGGAAGAGGGCAAACTCATCGCGGTGGGTGAGGACACGTTGCTGGGGAGCCGGATACGCGTACCGGTCGATATGGTTGTTCTGTGTACCGCCATTCAGGCCCGTTCGGATGCCCCCGATGTGGGACGGACATTCGGGGTCAACCAGGGTGCTGACGGCTTTTTCCTGGAGGAACATCCCAAACTGGGACCGTTGAATACAGCCACGGATGGTGTGTTTTTAGCGGGATGCTGTCAGAAACCGATGGATATACCGGATACCGTTTCCCAGGCATCAGGCGCTGCTGCCAAGGCCCTTTCCCTTGCCACCCGTGGAAAGGTGGAAGTGCCGCCAACCATCTCGTGGATCGACCCGGATATATGCATCGGCTGTCAGGTTTGCATCGGGCTGTGTCCGTATGGCGCCATAGAGTTCAACGAACGCCTGGGCGTGTCAGAGGTCAACCCGGCGGTGTGCAAGGGGTGCGGGAGCTGTTCCGGTTTCTGCCCCAGCGGTGCTGCGCTCTGCCGACATTTTAAGAGCCAGCAGATATTTGCCGAAATTGACGGCATAATGGACACGATAGCGAAGGTCGGCAGGTAAACCCAGGCCGGATCCGCCTTAAAAGGAGAACAAAAATCACCTGGGAATATCAAATGACAAAGTTTAAATGACAAATCAAAACCAAATAACCAATTTCGAAACTTCTCTTTTTTGACATTGGGATATTGTTATTGAATTGGTATTTGGATTTTGAAATTTTGAATTTTCGTCTTACAAAGCGCGATTTCAATTGCAAAGAAACAAAGAAGCTGAACGAATATGATCTGAAGAAAAGGGGGACCCATGTCCGATTTTGAACCGACGATCATTGCTTTTGTCTGTAACTGGTGCACCTATACGGCTGCAGATCTGGCCGGCACCTCCAGATTGACCTATCCCAGAAACGTCAGAATGATCCGGGTGATGTGCACCGGCATGGTCGATCCGCAGTATGTGATCAAGGCCCTGCTGGAGGGTGCCGACGGCGTGCTGGTGAGCGGATGCCACCCCGGTGATTGCCATTACATCAACGGAAATTTCAAGGCCCGCCGGCGGGTCAAACTTCTCAAGGAGATTCTGCCGCAGTTCGGCTTTGAACCGCAGCGGCTCAAGTTGACCTGGATCGGTGCCAGTGACGGAATTCAGTTCGCGGAAATCATGCAGGAACTGGTGACACAGATTAAAGAACTGGGACCCTCTGAGGCCAGGTTGAAGATGGTGATATAAACAGTTCAAAGTTTAAAAAGTCGCGTGCGAGCCTTGCTCGGCACCTTGAACCCTGAACTCTTTTGTGGAGGCAACTCATGGCGATGACAGCAAAGATTGATGTAAAAGGTGAGGATCTATTAACGTCCCTGGAGGAATTGGTTCAGGCCGTCCTTCAACTGGAGGATATCAGCGCGGTTCTGGTACCGCAGCAGCTTCCCATGAAAAACATGGTCATGCCGATGCTGGTAAGTGATCCCGCCCAACTGAACGGGGTTGATCCGCTGGCCCCGGTATTTCCGATGAACGGTGCAAAGCTTGTCTCCAGACTCTCCCGAAAGACTATCGGTGGAAAAATTGCCGTGTTTATGCGCCCGTGTGAAATACGCGCCTTTATAGAGCTGGTGAAACTCAAACAGGGGCGCACCGAAGAGCTGATTATACTGGGTCTCGATTGCCTGGGGGCATACAGGAATACCGATTTTATGCGATTCGTCGGTGAAGACATTTCCCGCTCGAGTCTGGAGTTCTATCAAAACGCGATTGCGGGCAACACATCCGGCGGTAAAGATATTGATCTGGCTCCGGCATGCAAGGCCTGCGAATACCCGGTTCCCGCGGGGGCAGATATTACGATCGCTCTTCTGGGCGTAAACACCGAAGATCATCTGCTGCTTCTGTCGGCAAGTGAAAAAGGGGATGAACTGATCAGCCGGTTGGATTTGCCGCCGGCGCAGCCCGAAAAAGCACGGCAGGAGGCGATCGAGGCCCTGGTGTCGCAGCGTAAAGTCTATCGGGACAACATGTTTGAAGAGACCGGCGCGGCTGTTGACAGCCTGGAGAAGCTGACATCGTATCTTGCCGCCTGTGTGAATTGTTATAACTGCCGGGTGGCTTGCCCGGTATGTTACTGCAAGGAATGCGTTTTTGTGACCGATGTTTTCAATCATGAGCCGATCCAGTACCTGCAGTGGGCTCAGCGAAAAGGGGCGATTAAAATGCCCACCGACACTGTTTTTTACCATATTACCCGCCTGGCACATATGAGCACAGCTTGCGTCGGATGCGGTCAGTGTTCCAATGCCTGTCCCAATGACATATCGGTTATGGAATTATTCCGTACGGTTGCCCGGCAAACTCAGCAGGCTTTTGAATATGAAGCCGGCAGAGATATCGATGAAAAACCGCCCCTGTCCGAGTTCCGGGAAGATGAATTCAGCGAGGTGGTCGGAATTGGAGCGTAATAAGTGGTTCGTTGCACATATGAAAACCCAAAGTATCGTTATCTGGATGTGACTAAATGGTGGGTCGGTTGTTCAGTTGATTCGGTTGAGTCAGTTGTCAATGTGCCTAATAGAGCCGGCTAAACCGACATAACCGACGTAACTGACTCAACACCAAAATACAGCGAATTATGTCACACCAAGCATTTTGAACAATGCGGATTGACAATTCAATCACGAGGAAATGAATTATGCAAAGAAAAATCGGCACGGCCATGGTGGTGGGGGCCGGAATAAGCGGCATCCGCGCAGCGCTCGATCTGGCTGAAACGGGGTACGGTGTGACCCTGATTGATCGTTCCGCGCACATCGGCGGGATTCTCAGTCAGCTCGACTATCAGTTTCCGACGGACCGTTGCGGCATGTGCAAAATGCTTCCGCTTGTGGACCGGGACGCCTCTTCCCAGTATTGCCTGCGCAAAGGGCTTTTCCACGAAAACATTGAAATTCTTCTATCCACCGAGCTGCTGTCCGTGGAAGGAGAGGCCGGGGCATTTCAGGTGACGCTCCGTCAGAAGCCAAACTGGGTAGACCCGGCGTTGTGTATCGGTTGTGGTGTGTGCGAAGAGGTGTGCCCGGTCGAGGTTCCGGATGAATTCAACGCCGGGCTGGCTGCAAGAAAGGCCATTTATCTGCCCGTGCCGCATGCGGTCCCAAATCCTTACATGATCGATCTGGGCGCCTGCACGCGCTGCGGAGAGTGTGAAAAAGTCTGTCCCACGGATGCCATCCGCCTGTCGGAACAGGAGCGGAAGAAGTTCCGGATACTGGTTGTTGACGACGAACTTATTGTGCGGGATTCTTTAAAGGAGTGGCTCGAAGAAGAAGGTTTTGCTGTCGACATGGCCCAGTCCGGGCCGGAGGCGCTGCAGCGGCTCGGTGAAAGTACATATCACCTGATGCTCACCGATATCAAAATGCCGGGTATGGACGGCGTCGAATTGCTTGAAAAGGCCAGGGAGATATTCCCGGACCTTTGCGTGGTAATGATGACCGCCTATGCCACGGTTGAAACCGCCGTTGAAGCCATGAAAATCGGTGCCCTGGATTACCTGGTCAAACCCTTTGATCCGGACCAGCTCGTACCGATGGTCACCCGGATCTATGAAGACCTGGAAGTTTCCCGGGGACGTCAGGTGGAGGTCGGAGCGCTGGTTTTGTGCGGCGGCACGGCGTATTATAACCCCTCGGAGGGGAAAGACCCCTTTGGCTATGGTTTTTACCCCGACGTGGTTACAAGTCTTGAGTTTGAAAGGATTTTCAGCGGCACCGGACCTAGCGAGGGGAAATTAAAGCGGCCTTCAGACGGAAAGCCGATTCGCAGGGTGGCATGGATCCAGTGTGTCGGCTCCCGGGACCTTCAAACCGATGCCGATTTTTGTTCCAACATCTGCTGCATGTATGCCATCAAGGAAGCCCTGGTGGCCAGGGAAAAATCCGGCGGTGAGCTGGAAACGATCATTTTTTACATGGACATGCGCACTTTCGGCAAATCGTTTCAGAGATACAGGGATCAGGCAGAGGCGCACCATGGTGTCGGTTTTGAAAGAGGGCGGGTCCACTCGGTGGTGCAGGACGAAAAAAGCGGTGATTTAGTGATCCGTTATGTGGATCAGAGCGGCCGCACCCGGGAATCCATGCAGGACATGGTGGTTCTGGCCGTCGGTCAGAGACCTGCTCCCGGAACCGCAGAACTGGCAGAGATGCTCGACATCCCGGTAAATACCTGGGGATTCGGGCAGACCGAGCCGTTTTCACTGACCAGAA
>DAOVBC010000164.1 GCA_030670715.1 Deltaproteobacteria bacterium
CAAAAATATGGAAGAATTTCGAGAGAAAATGGCCGACAAGATGGAAATTGAAATGCCGGAGATGAAACGCGGGATCACGGCCTTTATTTTTATGAATGTTAAAGTGGGTCGTGAGTATCGCATAATGGACAGGCTGCTTAAAATGGAGGAGGTCCAGGAAGTCCATTACGTTCCCGGAGAATTTGATATCATCGTAAAAATAATGATGGAAAGGGACCTGCTTTATTCAGATTCCGAGATTATCGGCCAATTCGTACATGAGAATGTCAGGAGTATAGCGGACATAACGCGCACTCAGACGGTTATCCCCATCGAGACCAAACTTAGAAAAGCGCCTGCATAACTCGGCAGAACATTAATTCAAGAATAGAGTTCGAAACAATCGGCACCATGCCTTATGAGTTGACCTGCGGGGTGTCAAAGCGCGTTCAACGTGTGTATCTTAATGTTTTGCATGAATAGACTTTGTGTTTTTTTCTACTTCGGCAATACATTTATCAATAATATCCAGCGCCCGGTCCAGTTCTTCTCCGGTGATCGTCAGCGGCGGTGTCAGGGTCAAAATATTGCCCATCGTAAGTTTAAAGCTGAGTCCCCTGGTTAAAGCGGCGTACATCACCGCTTCGGCCTCGTCAATTGCCTTCTCGCGTGAAGACCTGTCTTTGACAAGCTCGATACCTAAAAACAGACCGATACCGCGCACATCCCCGATTAATGGATGCCGGTTCATCATTTCTTTTAAGCGAGACAGGGCCTTCTGCCCCAGGTTCCGGGCGTGATCGGCCAGCCGATGTTTCTCGATATATTCCAGCGTAGCCAGTGCTGCGGCACAGCCTACCGGACTTTTTTCGTGGGTATAGTGGCCCAGGGCCTGGTCTGCGGCCACATCCAGATCTTCACTGGCAATTAGCGCCGCCAGGGGGAAAATACCACCGCCCAGCCCTTTACCGATGACGACAATATCCGGCACTACACCGAAGTTCTCGAATGTAAACATTTTGCCGGTACGCCCCATGGCGTGAGGGATCTCATCAAAAATCAACAGAGTGCCATGCCGGTCGCAGGCGCGGCGGATATGCTGCCAGTATTCGGGTTTTGGAATATAGGGTGTGCTACGAATCGGCTCGGAAATAACCGCCGCAACATCTCCTTCTTTTTCCAGAATGTATTCTACATACTTGGCGCATGTCAGGTCACAGCCGCCACGGCTACCGCAGCCGAAAATACAGCGATATTCATCCGGAGGGGGTGCGTGCTCCGTGCCTGGAAGGAGAGGCCCCACATTCTGGCGGAAGATGGCCTCGCCGCCGATGGATATGGCATCCAAAGAGGCACCGTGAAACGAATCCCACATGGAGACTGTCTTGTGGCGTCCGGTGGCCACCCGTGCCAGCTTAAGCGCTATTCCGATAGCGCCGGTGCCGCCGGGGCAAAGTAAGACTTTGTTTAGGTTTCCGGGGGCAATTTCCGTCAGTTTTTTAGCCAGGTCCACAGCCACACGGTTGGTGTAGCGCCGCGTGCAAAAGGGAAGTTCGTCAAGCTGCTGCTTGACGGCAGCGATGACATCCGGATTGGCAAAACCCACCTGGTGGACATTATTGCCGTGAAAATCCATGTAGCGGCGTCCCTGCAGATCTTCAAGGTAAATCCCTTCGCAGGCACGCATCGTATTCAGGCAGGGTGTTGACAGAGACTGTTTCAGAAAATAGCGGGCGTCTTCTTCTAAAAGCGACCGGCTTTCAGCGTTGATATGTTTTTCCTGCCACGCTTTGCGCCGGACTGAAATATTGATATCGCCTTCCGATCGTTGAAGTTTATCCATGGCCTGTGGCCTCCCGGGACTGGAGTGATTCAGTTCCTCAATAATAATTTATATGCTTCTTGTGGCAAAACATAAATAACCACAAAGGTTCACCCTGTTAAATATTCATAGATGAAGGTTATTAATCTGAATTACCTCGGTTTGAATATTTAATTTATCGCATTTTATAAGTCAAAATAATAATCATCATAGAATATATTACCCCAAATTATAATACAAATAACATTTATTCCCTTGATTTGTGGAACACGCCTAATTACACATAGATGAAATCATTCTGGATGGTTTAAGCTGCCATCCGCCAACATGGAGGTCTCAGTATGGGAAACCTGCGGGCTGAAAAAGAAAAGCGTATCGAACGGGAGCAGGGTGATGTCAATACGACCCCCAATAGAAAAAAATACTGGGAAAGCAATTTGACAGGTCAGGCCCTTAAAGTTTTCGAGATGGATAACCGATACTTTTTGCATCAGGCTCTTTCCACTCCGGTACTGAATGTACTGTCTCGCGCCCACGGCATCTACATCGAAGATCTGAACGGAAACCGCTACATCGATATGCACGGCAATGGCGTCCATAACGCCGGGTTCAACAACCCGGAAATCGTTCAGGCGGTAAAGAATCAACTGGACACAGAAATGTCCTTTTGCCCACGAAGATACACGAATTATCCCGCTGTTAACCTGGCAAAGAAACTGGCCGAAATAACACCCGGAGATCTCTGTAAATCTCTATTTTGTCCCGGCGGTTCTGAGGCGATTGAAATGGCGATCACCCTCGCCAAGCAGGTTACCGGGAATTTTAAGACCATCTCATTCTGGGACTCCTTCCACGGAGCAGGATTTGCCGCCGCAAGCGTCGGGGGAGAAGAACACTTCAAGGGTGGGATGGGCCCGATGATGCCGGGAGCCATGCATGTGGAGTTTCCCAATTACTACCGGAATCCATGGGGCTTTGAGGAACAACACGATGTAGATGCCGAGTGCCTCAGGCAAATTGAACTTATTCTGAAAAGGGAACCCCAGGTGGCCGCTATTATCGGGGAGCCGATCTCTGCTACCCCGGTGGTACCCAGTCGGCGATACTGGGAAGGAGTGAAAGCGCTCTGTGAAGAACACGGGGTTTTGTTAATTTTTGATGAAATTATCGAAGGGTTCGGTCGAACAGGGAAGATGTTTGCCGGCGAACATTTTGTAGCACCCGACATTCTCGTTCTCGGTAAATCCCTGGGAGGCGGGCTCGTCCCCTTTGCCGGCATTGTCACCCGGAAACGCTACGATGTTTGCCCTGATCGATCCATCGGTCACTACACCCATGAGAAAAACGCCCTGTGCGCAGCTGCGGCCCTGGCCGAGATCAAGTACATCGAAAATAATAAACTCATCGAGCATGCCGCCGGAATGGGAGAATATGCCATCCGGCGATTGAATGACTTTAAAGAGCACCACCCGCTGATCGGAAATATCGCCGGAGTCGGGTTGCATCTGGGCATCGATCTGGTCAGGGACCGCAAGACGAAAGAGAGGGCTGTGGATGAAGCGGAGATCGTCATGTACAAATGCATGGAGAAAGGCCTTGCTTTTAAAACGATCGAGGGAAACATTATAACTCTGAGACCGGCACTCATCATCTCAAAAGAAGAGATGGACCGCGCCCTTGATATCTTGGAAGAATCCATCGGGGAGGTGGAACGGGGCATATTATATTAACTACCGACCGCAACGTTTACCCTAGCAACAAGACCGGAAAGCTGTATTGCCGATGCCAGAGACACTCTTAATAAAACGGTGGGAGCCGCGTTACACAATTCTGTTTCTCATGTGGCTGGTTTACGGCTGCTTTTATCTGAACAAGCTTAACCTTGCCCCGGTAATTCCTCTGATAATCGAAAATTTGAAAATTTCCCACACGCGAATTGGACTAATAAGCGCATTTTTTTTTATCTTCTATTCTTGCTCACAATTTTTATGGGGATATTTGAGCGATGTCTTCGGACCCCGCAGGATTGTAACCTTTGGTGGTATTTTATCTATTCTGGCCAACTTTATCTTCAGTGCCGGGACCGGACTTTTTCATCTGGCAGGTGCACAGAGCCTTAATGGTCTTGGTCAAGGAGCAGGTTGGGGCGCCAGTATTAAGCTTCTGAATAACTGGTTCGCAAGATCTGCAAGGGCTCAAGTTTTAGGCATCTACGCGACTTCGGTATCCATCTTTACCATATTCGCTTATGGATTGTCCGGCTACATCGGCAACACCTTCGGATGGAGAGCCGCCTTTCGTGTGTCGCCGGTTATACTAGGGTTTGTGCTGCTGGTATACTGGTTGGTCGTCAGGGATTATCCGGTGGTTCCGGACAACGGAGAAATACGACCCCGTTCCTCACATTTGGACGGTAGACTTGATCGAAATCGAAACAGACTAGTGATCATTATCGCCAGCAGCAATTTTCGGCTGGCTTCAGCGGCTTTTGCCTGTTTGACTTTTATCAGCTATACAAATCTGTTTTGGTTGCCGACGTATCTGCATGAAAGTCATGGTTTAAATGTGGTTAAAGCCGGCTTGCTTGCCGGGCTGTATCCTGCCATCGGGATCCTCGCTCGGCCTTTGGGCGGATATCTTTCAGACGTAACCTTTGGCGGCATGCGAAAGCCGCTGATATTAATCGGGTTCTTCTTTATTTTACTGTCTTCTCTTTTTCTGGTGCATACAGCAGATCTGCGCTTAGCGATGGGTTTGATTCTGATTATCGGTATTTTTGAGCAGCTCATCATTACTCTGTTTTTTGCCCTGTCACTCGACACGTTTCCGAAAGACGCCGCTGGAACAGGTGCAAGTGCCATGAATGCGCTGGGGCATGTAGGCAGCGCGAGCGCCATGTTTTTTTGTGGTCTGTTGGTGGACCTGTTTCACTCATTCAAGCCGGTTTTTATGACGCTAAGTTTGCTGGCGGCAACGGGACTAGTGGTCACATGGTTTATTAATGAAAAAGACAGTCGGGTAACCCCAAAATAAGCTGGTGGCAAAAACACCACGCATAACTGTAATTGAAAGTATAATATGAGTTTTTGAGACACGGTATACCGCTTCGTTTGTGTATTTCACAGAAAGCTACTCTATGACCGGAATCGCCTTGGGGATTGTTTTGAGTGCCGGATTTCTGCATGCCGGCTGGAACTACCTGTTTAAAAAAAGTCAGCGAAAGGTTGTCTTCACCTGGTGGTTTCTACTGGCTGCCACAATACTATATTTTCCCATGTTCTTATACTTTTGGCCGCAGACGACCATCTCTCAAACGGGCTGGGTTTGTATTGTGGCCTCGGGTATCGTGCACGGGTTATATTTCTGGTTTATGGGCGAGGCTTATGAGCGCGGTGACCTCTCACTGGTGTATCCGCTTTTCCGGGGAGCAGGCCCTCTGCTGGTACCGGTTCTGGCGGTTATTTTTCTGCAAGAGCGACTATCACCGACCGGTATAATCGGCATCGTTCTGGTGATCACCGGTATCTATTTCATTCATTTACAATCATTCTCTCTACAGTCTCTTCTAGTACCTTTCCGGGCTTTGCGAGGAAGTGCTTCCCTCTGGGCGTTGTTTACCGGAGGGACAATCGCCGCTTATTCCCTGATAGACAAAGTTGGAGTGGGTGCGGTTTACCCGCCGGTTTATATTTACCTGATGATTCTTATTTCCTGGCTTTTCCTTTCCCCTTTCGTGCTTGTAAAGAAACGCAAAGGTTTGCAAAATGAACTCCGGGCAAGCAAGGTCCTCGTCCTGGCGGTTGGTTTTCTGGTCGTTTTCACCTACCTGATGGTTCTTTTCGCCATGCAGATAAGCAAGGTAAGTTATGTCGTTGCGGTGCGAGAGGTGAGTATAATTTTTTCAACCTACTACGGAATCATTTTGCTCCGCGAAAAGCACGGCAGGCAAAAAGTGGTCGGTGCGATTTTAATCACCCTGGGCGTCGTCTTCATCGGCACCGCACGCTAAATTCAGGGTTGCTATTCGTCCTTCTCACAACAATTTTTGAAAACGGGTTTCACAAATCCATCTCTTGATCACACAATGTAAAGCATATATA
>DAOVBC010000172.1 GCA_030670715.1 Deltaproteobacteria bacterium
AAGGCACCCATATCGATGAAACCGCCCGCGAGATGGAACGGGCAGAAAAATATCTGATGGACGATGAAAATGTCACCGATGTCATCACCATGATCGGCGGCGGACAGATCCGCTTTCTGCTGACCTATACACCTGAAAACCCTTACAGCTGTTATGCCCAGATACTGGTCACGGTCAAAGATGCCAAAAAAATTCCGGAAATGTTTGTCACCATGCAAAATGATCTGGATAAGCTCTTCCCTCAGGCCATTGTCAACACGCGCATGTTTACCATGGGGCCCTCCACCGGCGGCAAGATCCAATTGCGTATCAATGGCCCGGATCCCGAGGTGCTTCGCGTTCTGGGTAACAAAGTCCAGGCGATCGCATGGGATGACCCCATGGCCAAAGGCGTTCGTAATGAATGGCGCACCAAGGTCAAGGTCTTGCGTCCCCAGATGGCCGAAGCCCAGGCGCGCCGTGCGGGAATCGACCGGCCGGAAATTGCCACCGCCATGGAAATGGCCATCGAAGGGACGCCCTCGGGCCTTTACCGTGAAAAGGACGAACTGCTCCAGATTATCGCCCGGGCCCCTGAATCCGAACGCATCGATTTCGACAACCTGGGAGCCATTCCGGTCTGGAGCCCGGCGGCCCGGAAAATGATTCCCATGGGACAGGTCGTCAATGGGTTTAAAACCGAATTCGAAGACCCGCACATCTGGCGCCGGGGCCGCACCAAAATGCTCAAGATGCACATTGACGCACGGGAAGGTTTTCCCTCCGTTCTTTTGGCGCGCATCAAACCCAAGATCGAGCAGGCCCTGGGTGTGGATGTGGAGCAGAAGACAGGCAAGGCGGTCAGCCCGGACAAATGGACCGATTCCACCATACCGATCAAAAATCTGGATATGATCCCCTTAAAAGGCATGCCGGGCTACTATATCGCCTGGGGCGGAGAAGCCGAAGATTCCGCCCGGGCACAAGCCAGCCTGGCAAGTTACATGAAGATTTTTTTCAGTCTGATGGTCCTGATCGTGATTTGGCTGTTTAATTCCATTAAAAAAACCCTGATCATCTGGTTGACCGTTCCGTTGTCGCTGATTGGTGTTACCGCCGGACTGCTCATCTTCGGCCAACCCTTTGGTTTTATGCCTCTCTTGGGCATCATGAGCCTTGCCGGTATGCTGATCAAAAACGCCATCGTATTGATCGATCAAATCGATACCGAACTTGCCGGGGGCAAACAGCCGTTGCTGTCCGTCATCGACTCCGGCCTGAGCCGTCTGATTCCAGTATCCATGGCGTCTTTAACCACGATCCTGGGCATGGTCCCATTGCTGCAGGATGCTTTTTTTGTTGCCATGGCCGTTACCATTATGTTCGGTCTCGGTTTCGCCACTGTACTGACCCTGATCGTGGTCCCGGTATTGTACACGATCTTTTTCAAAATCAAATATGAAAAATAATCGCCTGTTGATAGGAGTTTGCCCATGAAAACCAGGTTGAACGTTTTTGTTACCGCTATCATTTTACTGTTACTCTCCACGGCCACTGTTGCCCATGCGGCAGGAAACTTGCCGATAGTCAATATCGGCATTGTCATCGATGGTCCCTGGGAGCGACACCCTGATTATATAAATATTTTTAAATCAGAAATCACCCGGATGGCCGAAGAAGAATTCGACGTCCGTTTTCCGGCCGATCAGATTCTTAACGGTAACTGGTCACAGGAAAATATCAATCGTTCAATCGACCGGCTGCTGGCAAACCCTGAAATCGACCTGGTCCTGGCGCTGGGATTTGTCTCCTCTCACGAGGCCTGCAAACGCAGCAACCTGAGCAAACCGGTCATTGCGCCATTTATTACCGATATCGAACAGCAGGGAATACCGTTTAAAAACGGCACCAGCGGTGTCAACAACCTGAGTTATCTGCTTTCTTTTAAAGGACTGGACCGGGAAATCCGGACGTTTAAAGAAATTGTTTCTTTCGAGCGGATGGTAATTTTAGTTGACGGGTTTCACCTGAAAGTATTTTCAGCGAACCGTCTCGTCGAATATTTGAAAAGCACTTACCGTATCGACGTGAAAATTGTTGCCGCTGAAAATTCTGCCGCAGATGTTCTGTTGAAACTTCCCGCCGCTACCCAGGCGGTTTTAATTTCCTCACTTCCCCGTTTTTCAGATAATGAATTCCAAAAGCTGATTGACGGACTGATCAAAAAAAAGCTGCCCAGTTTTTCCTATTTGGGCCGAGATGAAGTTGAGTCCGGTATTTTAGCCAGCATCGCACCCCAATCCACTTTAAAAAATATTGCCCGCAGTACGGCCATTAATATCCAGGATATTTTCAGGGGCGAAAAAGCGGGCAACCTGCCGGTTACCATCGACATCGGCGGCAAGTTGGCGATCAATATGGCCACCGCCAAGGCCATCGACGTTTCGCCTACCTGGAAGATACTGACCAAAGCCGAACTGTTGAATGAAGGCATTGTCAAAGCGGATCGTGTTCTGACGCTTGAAACAGTGGCGGCAGAAGTACTGAGCGCCAATCTGGACCTTGCGGCCGCTGACCGAAACGTCGCTGCCGGGGAACAAAGCGTTCGTGAAAGCCGATCACTGCTGCTGCCGCAGATCGATATCGGATCACAGGCATCCGTAATCGACGAAGACCGTGCCGAAGCCTCCCTGGGAACTCAGCCGGAACGGTTGTGGACAGGCTCTGCCGAAGCGACCCAACTGATCTATTCCGACCGGGTCTGGACAAATTATACGGTTGAGAAATTCAATCAGACCGCCCGTATCGAAAGCCGGGAGACGTTGAAGCTCGATCTTGTTCAAGCGGCAACAACGGCCTATCTGAATGTTCTGCGGGCAATGGCCCTCCAACGTGTGCAGAAGGAGAATCTGACATTGACCCGGGAGAACCTTGAACGGGCTCGTATCAGGGTATTCATTGGTGCGGCCGGACCTGAAGAGGTCTACCGCTGGGAAAGTGAAATCGCCGGCAGCCGCCAGCGGGTGTTATTTGCAGAATCCAATACATTGGACGCGATGAGTGCGTTGAATCGAATCTTAAACCGGCCGCTTTCTGAAATATTTATCGCCAGAGAATCGGCAGAAATGGATCCCTTGTCGTTTTTTAAAGACAAGCGTTTTTTCACTTACATAGCCAACCCGAAAAACCTGAATCTGTTCCGTGATTTTCTGATCAGGGAGGGACTGGAACTGTCAACTGAATTACGTCAGATTGACGCTGCAATTGCCGCAAGTGAAAGAACTATCACGGCCGCCAGGCGTGAATTCTATATTCCCAAGGTTGCCTTCAAGGGGAATGTCACCGAAAGATTCGCAAAAGACGGCGCCGGTTCCAGTCCGCCATCCACCCTCCCGGGTCTTCCTACCAAAGACGATACCGATTGGAGCGCCGGTGTCTTTTTAACGTTGCCCTTGTTTAACAGCGGCGGCAAATCGGCAGCGCTGCAACGCACCCGTGAAGAACTGGCCCGTTTACAGAATGAACGCGGCTCAGCCGCAAACCGGATCGAAGAAAGAGTGATTAATGCGGTCAATCTGATCCGGGCGTCCTACCCCGGAATATGGTTAACCCGAGATGCAGCGGTTGCCGCCCAGAAAAACCTGAAACTCGTCACGGATTCTTACGCCCGCGGCATCAAATCGATCATCGATCTGATCGATGCCCACAACCAGGCCCTGGTTGCGGACCGCAGAGCCGCCAATGCGGTTTATGATTTCCTCATCGACATTATGAACGTACAGCGCAGTGTCAGCCGTTTTATTCTCTTCGCAGATGAAAATGAAAGAGCGCTCTGGTCTCAGAAGGCCGCTGATTATTTTAGCGCTGCCGGTATAAAATTAGAACATCAGTAATCGAAGGAGGTAATTTGATGATATCCAGAGCAATCAAACTTTTTGTAATTGTGACCATTGTTGTTAGTCTCACAACACCGGTCTGTGCCGATTATAAAGGCCACCATGCACCGGGGGGCTGGGGACTGCAATCAGGCACACAGGCCCCCCCGCCTGAGGGCTTTATGCTTTCCCCGATCTATTCGCGGTACCATTCGGACAAACTGGTAGACAGTGATGGCGATGAGTTCAATTTGACCGGTCAGAGTAGAGATATCACCGTCAATGTACTGGGGGTGTTTGGCTGGTGGGTAAGCAAGTATAAATTCTTGGGGGCTAATTGGGGCATGCTCGCTACGGTTTATGCGGCAGATAACAGCCTCGAGTTTGCCGATTTCGAGTTTAGTAAAAATTTCGATCTCGGGGATATCTACCTGCAGCCCATCAACCTTGGCTGGCATCTGAAACAGGCCGATTTCATGGTGACTTATGGGATCTATCTTCCCACGGGCAAGTATAGTTCCGGTGGCGATGATAATACCGGATTGGGGATGTGGACCCACGAGTTCGGTGCCGGTACGACCATATTCTTCGATCCGGAGAAAAAATGGCATTTTTCGGCCATGGGCTATTTCGAAATTCACTCGGAAAAAGATGATAGCGATATTCAAGTGGGAAACATTCTAACCATCGAAGGTGGATTGGGCAGATCGTGGTATGAAGGGGCTCTCTCAGTGGGGATCGCCTATTATGCCCAATGGAAACTGACCGAGGACACAATTTGAGGCCTTAATAAGAATGATCCCAGGCTACCGTCTTCGCTCACGCTAAATCGATCCCGGCTTTATGCTTTAGGGCCGGAGATCAATATCCCGATCATTATTAAGGACAAACTCATTTCCATCGTTACTGCCCGCTACCAGTGGGAGTTCGGGGCCCGGTCCACACTTGAAGGGGAGACTTTCAGCGTGTTTCTTAATTTTCCTTTTTTCTAAAACAAGTGGTAGTGGAGATAATTTTTCCAAATAACCAATTTTCGTTGGCCATGAGGATGAAATGTTTTTCTGTCAAATGAAGATCAAAATCAGGCAATACAAAACGGATGAATTTGTCAACAGTGTGCGCTCGTTTGCGCGCAGAGTCCGTAAGCAAAAAGGGTGTCTCGACTACAGCCTGTACCGGAATTCCGAAAAGGAAAACAGCTATTTCCTGCTCGGAGAGTGGAAGACACGCCAAGCCATGGAGAAACATTTCCAGACACACGATTTCGAGGTGTTAATCGGCGCGACCAAAGTACTGGGCGAGACATTTGAAATGAACATAGCCGAAGTTTCTAAAACGGGGGGTTTTGAATTGGCCAGAGAACAGATCGCGCCGCAACAACGAAAGATAACAAAGAGGGATTGAACATTATGGGCAAAAAGTCTGGGGCACGCCTCCGGGCGCATTACAAGAACCTGAGCCTCGAAACTGGCGACCATCGAGGCCGAGTGGGGCTTCATGATTGCGCCGAGCTCGGATATCAGCGTTCACCTGCGACCGGGCGCCGGTATCGTCCACGCAATGAAAACTATGATTGCCTGAAGGATTTTGATTTGAATTAATTGTGACTTTGGAGAATACGAGTGAGGAAGCATTAAAAAATATATCTCATGTAACATTAACCAATTTAAGGAGACCATATCATGAAAGTCATCATTGTTGGTGGAGTAGCCGGAGGGGCGTCCTGCGCGGCACGTTTACGCAGGTTGGATGAAAAGGTGGAAATCATCATGGTTGAGCGTGGGCCCCATGTTTCCTATGCAAACTGCGGTTTGCCTTATCGTGTTGGGGACGTGATAGAAAAGGATGAA
>DAOVBC010000019.1 GCA_030670715.1 Deltaproteobacteria bacterium
GCCGTTTTTTAACGGATACCGGCCGCAGTTTTATTTTCGGACAACGGACGTAACCGGGGTATTGACGCTGCCCGAGGGGGTGGAGATGGTGATGCCCGGAGACAATGTAACGATATCAGCCGAGCTGATCACGCCGATAGCGATGGAGAAAGAGCTGCGGTTTGCGATTCGCGAGGGTGGTCGGACCGTCGGCGCCGGAGTTGTCAGCGAAATTATTGGATAAGGTGAAGGAGTCAACCGGTGAGAATTATCGTAACCCTCGCATGTACTGAATGCAAAAGAAGAAATTATACGACCACGAAGAACAAGCGGACGACTCCGGACAAACTGGAGTTTAACAAGTATTGTCGGTTTTGTAGAAAACATACACTTCACAAAGAAACAAAATAATCGACAGTTGCCCACGCTGCAGGAGCGGAGTGCCTGCCCGTACCTGCATTAACAATGGATGATGCAGGCCAGTAGCTCTAACGGCAGAGCACCGGACTCCAAATCCGGGTGTTGGGGGTTCAAATCCCTCCTGGCCTGCCAACTCTTTTCAAGTCGAAGCTTAAGACTTGAGCGGCAGTGGCATCGTTGTCCTCCTGGAACTTCATAACCTGGTCAGGAGTATTAAACCGGACGACACAAGTGGTGAAATTTTTCTGAAACCGCAGGACTTCGTTTTCGAGATGCTGTAATTTTTAGCCCCGGTTATCCGGGATGGGAGAAAATTTGGGTCGCTTACAACGAAAAAAAACTAAGAAAAAGAAAACGGGCACCGTTTCAGGCGCAGGAACACCGACAGCAGTTAAAAAAAATGTGCCCGTGAGAGCGGTCACCGGATCGGCGAAGGTTGCGAAAAAACAAAAAACGGCAGCACCCAGAAAAGCCGCAGCCGTTATCAAAGCAGCGCCGGTCAAACCGAAAGAAAATTTACTGTCCCGATCGGTTCAATTTCTAAGAGAAGTCAAGATGGAGCTCAAGAAGGTGACCTGGCCTTCGCGCAAACAGACCGTCGGATCCACGATTGTTGTGCTTGTTCTGGTTATGATTATTGCATTTTTCCTCGGAGCGGTTGATATCGGTTTGTCAAGTCTGGTTAAAGTGGTGCTTCAATAAAAGGAGGAGAAATAAAAGCAGTGGCGAATAAGAAATGGTACATTGTCCATGTCTATTCGGGCTTTGAAAACAAGGTTAAGAACGCACTGGATGAAAGGATTGCGGCTTCGCCCCACGCTGATAAATTCGGTGAAGTACTCATCCCGACCGAGGAGGTAGTGGAGTTGGTAAAAGGCAAGCGCAAGACATCTGCCCGCAAATTCTATCCGGGCTATATTCTGGTCCGGATGGAACTGGATGATGAAACCTGGCATATCGTGAACAGTACCGCAAAGGTGACCGGTTTCCTTGGGGGCAGGGACACTCCGTCACCGCTTACCGATCAAGAGGCAGACCAGATCTTGAACCGCATGGAGGCCGGCAAGCTGAAGCCGCAGCCGAAGTACTATTTTGAGTCGGGCGATGAAATTCGGGTCATTGATGGTCCCTTTACGAATTTCAATGGAACCGTAGATGAGGTCAACCCGGAAAAAGGAAAGATAAAGGTTCTGGTAAGTATATTCGGGCGGTCAACACCGGTGGAACTGGATTTCGTACAGGTAACAAAAATTTAAACGCGATAGCGTTCGCTCCGGTTCTGCCGGCAACAGCTGCCCGGAAGCGAATTTTTATTTTCTCATCGGCCGGCAAATACATTGTGACACTATAGAAAAAATATATCGAGGAGTATAAAGGTAATATGGCAAAAAAAGTAATGACAATGATAAAATTGCAGGTTGAAGCTGGAAAAGCCAATCCATCACCTCCCATCGGACCGGCCCTGGGCCAGCACGGTGTGAATATAATGGATTTCTGTAAGGCTTTTAATGCCAGAACCGCGAATGACGAGGGGATGATCATACCGGTTGTGATTACGGTCTATCAGGATCGTTCATTTACCTTTATCACCAAAACACCACCGGCTGCAATCCTTTTGAAAAAAGCGGCCCAAATTGCCAAAGGCGCCGGCGATCCAAAACGCGAAAGAGTCGGGCAGGTCACGCGATCCCAGGTTGAGGAAATCGCGAAACAGAAAATGGTGGATTTAAATGCCAATGACCTTGATGCTGCCTGTAAGATCGTGGCAGGTACAGCCAGAAGCATGGGCATTGACGTGGTGTGATTTTGGGCAGCGGATCGTTGGTTGCCGCATCAAACGGAAACCAACCATGACAGGTTATTTTCAGACTAAAAATCTCAAAGCGAGCAGGTGATAGAGATGCCGAAACGGGGTAAAAAATATTTAGAGTCAAGAAAAAGAATTAACAACGGGAAAAAATCAGATTTTACCGAGGCTGTTCGGAAATCGATCGAAGGATCCTTTGCAAAGTTCGACGAGACGATAGACGTAGCGGTCCGTCTCGGTGTTGATCCAAGACATTCCGAACAGATGGTGCGTGGTTCGGTGATTTTGCCGAACGGTACCGGTAAGGATGTGAAAGTCCTGGTGTTTGCCAAGGGAGAGAAAGAAAAGGAGGCCCAGGATGCCGGCGCGGATTTTTTCGGCAATGATGAGTTGATCGAAAAGATAAAAGGCGGGTGGTTCGGTTTTGATAAGGCTGTGGCGACGCCTGATATGATGGGTACCGTTGGAAAAATCGGAAGAATTCTCGGTCCTCGGGGGCTGATGCCCAATGCAAAAACCGGAACGGTGACCTTTGATGTCGCCCGGTCGGTGCAAGAGCTCAAAGCCGGTAAGATTGATTTCAGGGTTGAAAAGGCCGGCATCATTCATGCCTCTGTGGGCAAGGTTTCTTTCGGAGTTGATAAGATCGTTCAGAATATCACGACCTTTCTGGAAACCATCATGCGTCTCAAACCGGCATCCAGCAAGGGAACCTACCTGAAAGGTATCGCTATCTCCACTACAATGGGACCCGGGATCAAAATTGATACTACCAGTGTTAAAGACTTAATTAAATAAACGAATGACTGTCAAAGACCGTAGGTGCACTATCCATAGTTGCTGCGGATCGTGTTTAATCGGCATTTAGTTTTGCCGGCCTGCCGAGACAGGTTTGACGATTCTGTTTCCCCTATTCAGACGCCTGTTTGAAAGAGCAAACGGATGCAGACCTCAGGTGTAAAGCTGTCGAACTGATGCTCGATATTCGCCAGAAGCGAGTTACCTCCGGTTTTTTTCAGATCCGGAAAGGAGGTGTTTTACGTTATGAAGCTGGAAGAAAAGAAAAACATTATAGATGATCTGCGTGAGAGATTCAAAAGATCCAAAGTGGTTATTCTTACCGATTATCAGGGACTCGATGTGACCACGATTACAGATCTGCGCAGAAAACTCCTTGAAGCTCAGGTCGAATACCAGGTGGTAAAAAACACCCTGTTGACCAGGGCAGCAGAAGAAACTGAAGTGGCACTGATCAAGGAAAACTTTAAAGGACCCAGTGCAATTGCTCTAAGCTATGATGACCCTGTTGCGCCGGCAAAAGTTCTGACCGAATTTGCCAAAGACAACCAGCGACTGGAAATCAAAGTCGGGGTCATGGACGGCAAAGTACTCGATCTGGGAGCCATCAAGGCACTTTCGGCCCTGCCGTCCCGCGAGGCTTTGATCGGCCAGGCGCTCTATGTGCTGATCGGGGTTCCCACAGGCCTTGTGAGAGCGCTGAATGATCTGCCGCAACGGTTGATGAACGTTCTGCAGGCGATCAAGGAGCAAAAAGAAGCCGCCTAAACGGCGCAGAAAACGGTGAGATTTCGCACCGTTAAACTAAAAGAAAAAAAGATTCAATCAAATTTAAAAGCTGGAGGAAATATAAAAAATGGCGAACGTAACCAAAGATGATGTTATTGATTTTATTGCGGGCATGTCCGTTCTCGAACTTTCCGAACTTGTCAAAGAACTCGAAGAGAAATTCGGTGTCTCCGCTGCCGCTCCGGTTGCCATGATGGCGGCAGGACCGGTCGGTGAAGGTGCCGCAGCAGCGGAAGAAAAGACCGAATTTGATGTCATTCTTACCGCTTACGGAGACAAAAAGATACAGGTCATCAAGGAAGTGCGGGCTATCACCGGTCTGGGCCTGAAAGATGCCAAGACCCTGGTGGATGATGCCCCCAAACCCGTTAAAGAAGGTGTGCCCAAGGAAGAGGCGGAAAAGATTAAGGCCCAGCTGGAAGAGGCCGGCGCCCAGGTGGAAGTAAAATAAGCCAACCTGGAAAGACCGGGGCCAAAGATGACAACATCGTGAAAATGGATATCTGTGCCACGGTGGAGAGGATACTGGATACTTGATGCTGGATAAAATAAGGATCACTTCCTTTTATAATCGAGTATCCAGAATCCAGCACCCAGCATTTAATTCATAAGAGCAGCACAAGGCGGTATCCATATTTTTCACCACAATACATACAATTATTTCAATTAAAGTAACAGGGAGAGACCATGTCGGAAAGACCTTTGGCAAGCAAGCGCGTTAGGAAAAATTTCGGCAAAATACGCAAAATAGTCGATATTCCCAACCTGATTGCCGTTCAACGGGAGTCCTTTAAGCGGTTCCTGCAGATGGATGTACCACCGGAAAAACGGAAAGATGTCGGGTTGCAGGCAGTCTTTAAGTCCGTATTTCCCATCAAAGATTTTACCGGAAGTGCTTCTCTCGAATTTGTATCGTATCGCTTTGCCGAGGTGAAAAATAGTGTCGAAGAATGTATTCACCGGGGAATGACTTACGAGATACCGGTGCGTATCACAGCCAGGCTTGTGGTTTATGACATTGACAGTGAAACGGGTGTTTCGAATATTCGTGACATCAAGGAGCAGGAAATTTACTTCGGTACGCTGCCGCTGATGACCGCAAGGGGCACATTTATTATAAATGGAACCGAACGGGTGGTGGTCAGCCAACTCCATAGGTCTTCCGGTGTGTTTTTTAACCATGACAAGGGCAAAACCCATTCGAGCGGGAAAATCATCTACAGCTCAAGAATTATACCGGTTCGCGGTTCGTGGATCGATATGGAAATCGATCCCAAAGATATTGTCCATATCAGAATCGACCGACGCAGGAAATTTCCCGTTACGATTCTTTTCAAGGCGTTCGGTTACCCTGTAGAGGATCTCCTCAAATATTTTTATGAAGACGAGAAAGTGTTCATCCGCGGGAAAAGTGTATACAGAGAATTTAACCCTGAATTTTTAATAGGCCAACGGGCTGTCAAGGATGTGAAAGATCCCGAAAGCGGTGAGGTCGTTGTAAAAAAGGGCAGATTATTTACCCGGCGTGCCACAAAGCGGTTGCAAAGTGCCGGTACAGAATCGATACCGACCACTATGGAAGACCTCATCGGCAAAGGGTTTGCCCGTGCCATCGACGACCCGGAAACCGGTGTCCCGATCGTTAAGGCCAACGATAACGTCGATGAAGAAGTGCTTGCCAAGCTGAGCGAGGCCGGGGTCACCGAATTTGATCTGCTTCTGATCGACGGCGTTACCGCCGGTGATTCCATACGCAAAACGCTTCAGCTGGATAAAGTTGAAAACAAGGAAGAAGCGCTCATAGAGATATACCGGCGGCTGCGGCCCGGTAATCCGGCCACACCAGAAGTGGCTCAGGATTTTGTCGACAATCTGTTTTTCAAAACGAATTATTACGACCTTTCCGGCGTCGGACGATTGAAGATTAACCAGCGTCTTGGCACCGACACACCTTTGGACCTGAGAATCCTGCGCAAAGAAGATATTTTGCAGACAGCCAGGGCACTGATAGAACTTAAAGATACCCAGGGGGTCGTGGATGACATTGACCATCTTGGGAACCGTCGGGTGCGGGCGGTAGGTGAACTCCTGGAGAACCAGTACCGTATAGGCCTGGTACGAATGGAGCGTGCGATCAAAGAACGGATGAGCCTTCAGGAAGTTGATGCGCTGATGCCTCATGACCTTGTCAACCCCAAACCGGTTACAGCGGTGGTAAAAGAATTTTTCGGAACCAGCCAGCTGTCCCAGTTTATGGACCAGACCAACCCGCTTTCTGAAACAACGCACAAGCGGCGTTTGAGTGCCCTCGGACCGGGAGGACTGACGCGGGAACGGGCCGGTTTCGAAGTCAGGGACGTTCATCCGTCACACTACGGTCGCATCTGTCCCATAGAAACTCCGGAGGGACCGAACATCGGGCTGATCGTGTCGCTGAGTACTTATGCACGGGTGAACGATTTCGGCTTCATTGAGACCCCATACAGTGTCGTACAGGACGCGACGGTAACTGAGCAGGTGAAGTTTCTCGACGCATTTGAAGAAAAAGAGCATCCTATCGCGCAGGCCAACGCCCCGATAGATGAGAAGAACCAATACGTCAATCCGATGGTCACCTCAAGAGTCGCCGGTGAATTCATGATGGTTCCCAAGAATGATATTGAGCTGATGGATATCTCTCCCAATCAGCTGGTCAGTGTCTCAGCTTCTCTGATTCCCTTTCTGGAAAATGATGACGCAAACCGGGCTTTGATGGGATCCAACATGCAGCGTCAGGCCGTACCGCTGCTGATGAACGAGGCGCCTCTTATCGGCACCGGTATCGAAGGTGTTGTCGCCAGAGATTCCGGTGTTGCCATTGTCGCCCAGCGTGACGCGGAAGTGGTTGATGTGGACGCATCCCGCATCGTATTGAAACATGAACCCTCCGGCGATCCCCTGGAAAAACGCGTAACGATTTACAATCTCTCCAAGTTTATTCGCAGTAACCAGAATACCTGTTTCAACCACCGCCCGATCGTGTTCAGGGGCCAGAAGGTAAAAGCCGGCCAGATTATTGCTGATGGCCCGGCAACGGAACAGGGCGAGCTGGCTCTCGGTAAAAATGTTACCGTGGCGTTTATGCCCTGGGGTGGATACAATTTTGAAGATTCGATTCTGGTTAGCGAACGACTTATCAGAGACGGTGTTTATACCTCTGTTCACATTGAAGAATTTGAAGTAGTTGCCCGGGACACCAAACTCGGTAAAGAGGATATCACCCGCGACATACCGAATGTCGGTGAAGAAGCAATGAAGAATCTGGATGAGAGCGGTGTTATTCGACTGGGGGCAGAGGTCGGTCCGGGGGATGTTCTCGTCGGCAAGATTACGCCGAAAGGTGAGACCCAGCTATCACCTGAGGAAAAACTTCTGAGGGCGATATTCGGAGAAAAGGCCGGAGATGTAAAAGACACCTCACTGCGGGTGCCGCCCGGCGTGCAGGGCATTGTTATCGACGCCAAAGTCTTCGCCAGACGCGGCGTAGAAAAGGACGACCGGACGCGTTTGATTGAAAATGAAGAGATCGCGGTTCTTGAAAAAGACAGGGATGACGAGATCGCCGTTATCCAGGAAGTGGTGCGCCATGAGTTGGTAGATGTTCTGGCGGGTCAGAAGGCATTTGCAGTTCTGAAAAAAGGAAGGAAAACCCTTATATCCAAGGGGGCCAAAATCGATGCCGACCTGCTGTCCGGTATTCCGCTGGCGAATCTGGAAGGGCTGGTGTTGAAAGATCCGAAACTGACCGAACGTGTTCATGAGCTTCTGGAACGTTACAGAGATCAGTGTGAACTCTGCCGGATGGTGTTCGAACAGAAGGTTGGCCGGTTTGAAAAAGGCGACGACCTGATGCCCGGTGTCATCAAAATGGTGAAAGTCTATGTGGCCATGAAGCGGAAGTTGTCCGTCGGAGACAAGATGGCCGGCCGTCACGGCAACAAGGGCGTCGTGTCGCGGATATTGCCGATCGAAGACCTGCCTTATTTTGAAGACGGCACTTCGGTCGATATGGTATTGAATCCGCTGGGTGTTCCCTCGCGAATGAATGTCGGCCAGATTCTGGAAATTCATCTGGGTCGCGCTGCCAAAGGGCTCGGTGATCAGTTGAATGCGCTGATTGAAGAAAACAAAGTTAAAGCGCTGCGGGATAAATTAAAAAATATATTCTCGGATTCACCGTCTCAGAAAAGCATCAAGAATATGGATGAAGAGGAATTGAAAACATTCGCTTCACAGTACACCGGCGGGGTGCATATGGCCACACCGGTGTTCGATGGTGCCAAGGAAGAAGAAATCAAGAGCCTGCTGGAAGAGGCCGGGGTGAACCCGACCGGGCAGACCACCCTCTACGACGGTCGCACCGGCAAGGCTTTCGATGAAAAAATAACGGTAGGCACAATGTATGTTCTGAAACTGCACCATCTTGTTGACGACAAGATTCATGCACGTTCCATCGGACCTTATTCACTGGTAACCCAGCAACCACTCGGTGGAAAGGCTCAGTTCGGCGGCCAGCGGCTGGGAGAGATGGAAGTTTGGGCGATGGAGGCATACGGTGCAGCGTATGCCCTGCAGGAATTTTTAACAGTGAAATCGGATGATATGGCCGGAAGAACGCGAATGTACGAAAAGATCGTAAAGGGGCAAAATGTCCTGGAACCCGGCATTCCCGAATCTTTCCGAGTCATGACCAAAGAGCTCAAGGCTCTGGGACTGGACATCGAGCTTTTGGAAAATAAAGATTAATACCGAAAAGGAAGTAAGACATGGAAACATTGTATGATTTTTTCGCTAAACCGACCGACCCCCGAAAATATCAGGGAATACGGATTGCTCTTGCCTCTTCAGAGCAGATTCGCAAGTGGTCGTTTGGGGAAATAAAAAAGCCCGAAACGATTAACTACCGGACATTCAAGCCGGAGCGTGACGGGCTTTTCTGTGCCAAGATTTTCGGTCCGACCAAAGACTACGAATGTAACTGCGGTAAATACAAACGAATGAAACACCGCGGGGTCATCTGTGAAAAGTGCGGGGTGGAAGTCATCCAATCCAAAGTGCGACGGGAAAGGATGGCCCATATTGAATTGGCAGCCCCGGTTTCCCATATCTGGTTTTTAAAGAGTCTGCCGAGCAAGATCGGCAACCTGCTGGATTTTACTCTAAAGAACATGGAAAAAGTGCTGTATTTTGACAGCTATATCGTCATCGATCCGCAGGAAACCGATTTGACCTGGGGACAGCTGTTGACCGATGACCAATACCGCGAAGCCCTCGAAAGGTACGGGACAAAATTTAAGGCCGGCATCGGCGCCGAGGCGGTCAAGGAGATGCTGGCCGGTCTTGATCTGGATGAGATTTACAAGCAGCTGCGGACGGATATTCGTGAAACCGGGTCGATGGCCAAGCGTCAGAAGCTTTCCAAGCGTTTGAAAATTGTCGACGCCTTTAGAAAATCCGGTGTTGATCCTGTCTGGATGATCATGGACGTTATTCCGGTGCTGCCGCCTGATTTGCGTCCACTCGTACCGCTGGAAGGCGGGCGATTTGCGACTTCCGATCTCAATGATTTGTATCGCAGGGTCATCAATCGCAACAACCGCTTGAAACGATTGATCGATTTAAAGGCGCCGGACATCATCGTTCGCAATGAAAAAAGAATGCTGCAGGAGTCGGTGGATGTTCTGTTTGACAACGGCCGGCACGGAAGGGTGATTACGGGAACCAACAAGCGCCCGTTGAAATCCCTCAGTGACACTCTGAAGGGCAAACAGGGGCGATTTCGACAGAATCTGCTCGGCAAGCGGGTCGATTATTCCGGGCGGACGGTAATCACGGTTGGTCCTGATCTGCGGCTTCACCAGTGCGGCCTGCCGAAGAAAATGGCACTCGAGTTGTTCAAACCGTTTGTCTACTACCGCCTGGAGCAAAAAGGGATGGTGTCCACGGTAAAAAGCGCCAAAAAGATGGTTGAACGGGAAATTCCCGAGGTATGGGACACCCTGGATGAGGTGGTAAAAGAATATCCGGTTTTGCTCAACCGGGCTCCCACACTGCATCGTCTGGGGATTCAGGCTTTTGAGCCGATTTTGATAGAAGGCAAGGCAATTCAGCTTCATCCCCTGGTTTGTACGGCATTTAATGCCGACTTTGACGGAGACCAGATGGCGGTCCACGTGCCGCTTTCCGTGGAGGCGCAAATCGAAGCCCGGGTGCTGATGCTTTCCAGTAACAATATTCTTTCGCCGGCCAGCGGCAGTCCGATTATTGTCCCCAGCCAGGATATCGTGCTGGGCCTGTATTACATGACCAGGGGTGTTCCGGCGCGCAAAGGCGCGGGCAAAATTTTTGCCAATCCAATCGAGGTGTGTTGTGCCTATGACGCCGGTGAAGTGGAACTGCACACTGAAATTTCCGTCCGAATGGACGGCAAGCGTGTGGAGACGACCGTCGGCAGGATACTGCTGTGGGATATTTTTCCTGAAGAAGATCTGATGGACTTACGTCACATCAAAGTGACCGATGCGGAAGAGGCCGCAAAGATTCATGCAGAAATCAAGAGCGGGGTGGATTTTTCCAAGATGGTGGCGGCTCATTCCCGGAGCTCTGACAAAGAAAATGATGGGCACGTCGGCCTGCTGAAAAAAGATGAGTTTGTCAATATTTTTCAAATAGATGAAGATGCCGCTGACAACGTTTATTTTCTGGATGTCGGCGAAGTCAGCGAGGTCATTTCGGTTGATGGAGAACACCATCTGTTCCAGGTACTCGCAAAGAAAGCACCGATCTCCTTTGATGTCGTCAACCGGGTAATGGACAAGAAAGCATTGCGCGAGCTGGTGGATTATGTCTACCGGAATCTGGGACCCAAAGCCACGGTCATTCTTTCCGACCGGTTGAAGGATACCGGGTACAAATATTCCACCGAAGGCGGCCTGTCCATCTCCATCGACGCGATGATCACGCCGTCTCAGAAATGGGATATTATTAAAGGTGCCGAAAAACAGGTTGAAGAGATCGGCCGGCAATATACCGAAGGCTTGATTACCCAGGGCGAAAAATACAACAAGGTTGTCGATATCTGGGCCAAAGCCACCGATGACGTGGCTAACGAGATGATGGAAGCCATGCATATGGCTGTGGTTACCGACAGGGATGGCAAGCCTGTAAAAGACGAGAAAAACAAGCCGATCATTACGGAAAGTTTCAATCCAATTTATATGATGGCCGACTCGGGGGCCCGGGGAAGTAAAGATCAGATGCGACAGCTCGCCGGCATGCGCGGCCTGATGGCCAAACCTTCCGGTGAGATCATTGAAACCCCCATCACATCCAATTTCAGAGAAGGCCTTTCCGTTCTGCAGTACTTCATCTCCACCCACGGCGCAAGGAAGGGATTGGCCGACACAGCACTGAAGACGGCTAATTCCGGATATTTGACCCGGCGTCTGGCGGACGTGGCCCAGGATTGTGTCGTCACGGAACCGGATTGCGGTACAATGATGGGCGTTGACGTCGGCCCCCTCATGGAGGGCGGCGAAGTTATCCAGCGGCTCAGCGAGCGGATACTGGGTCGTGTGGCAGCGGAAGATATTATGGATCCCTTTACGGAAGAAATCATAGTCCCGGCCGGTGGAGATATCGATGAAGCGGTTGTGCAACGGGTCGAGGCAGCCGGGCTCACCGGTGCCAAAATAAGGTCCGTGCTGACCTGCAGAGCCGGAATCGGCGTTTGTGCCAAATGTTACGGGCGGGACCTGGCCCATGGGCACACGGTAGAAATCGGGCAGGCGGTTGGGATTCTGGCCGCCCAGTCGATCGGCGAGCCGGGGACTCAGCTCACCATGCGCACATTTCACATCGGCGGAACGGCCAGCCGGAGGGTCGAGCAGGCGGATATCCGCGCCAGGGTTGACGGAAAAATCAAATTCGTGGACCTCAACGTGGCCGAAAATTCCGAAGGAAAAAACGTTGTGATGAACCGGCGGGGCGGGATATTTATCATCGTTAACCCAAAAGGGCGTGAACTGGAAAGCTTCCCCATTATATACGGCGCTCATCTTACAGTAAAAGACGGCGCCAGGGTTAAGACCGGTGATTTACTGGCTCTGTGGGATCCCTTTACGACACCGATTCTCACCGAGGTCGATGGTAAGGTTAAATTCGGTGATATTTTACCCGGTAAAACGATGCAGGAAAAATTGGACCCGGTCACCGGAAAATCGAGTCAAACCATCATCGAATCCAGAAGTGCTGAAGAGCGCCCGCGTATTTCCATAAAGGATGCTGACGGTAAAACTGCTAAACTACCGGGATCTTCGGCAATGGCAAGATACCTGCTGCCGATTGATGCCATTTTGCTCGTGGAAGAAGGGCTCGCGGTTAAAGCCGGCGACATTGTTGCAAAATTGCCGCGGGCAACCACAAAAACCAAGGATATTACCGGCGGTCTGCCGCGGGTGGCCGAACTATTTGAAGTCAGGAAGCCGAAGGAGATCGCCGTCCTCAGTCAAATTGACGGATACGTATCCATCGCCAAGAGCACCAAAAAAGGCAAGCAGAGGGTTACGGTGACACCGGTGGATGTCGGGGATAAAAAGGATTACCTGATACCGCGCGGCAAGCACATCCATGTTATCGAGGGTGATTACATCAGAGCCGGTGAACCGCTGATCGGTGGATCTGCCGTGCCCCAGGATATCCTCAATATCAAGGGCGAGGTCTCCCTGGCACGTTACCTGGTGGATGAAGTGCAGGAAGTTTACCGGCTGCAGGGCGTCCGGATTAACGACAAGCACATCGAAGTGATCGTTCGACAGATGATGCGGCGGGTAAAGGTCATCGACGTAGGGGATACCGATTTAATTACCGAAGAGCAGGTGGACAAGTTGCGGTTTGAAAAAATTAACCGTGAAGTTGTCGAAAAAGGCGGTAAACCCGCCGTTGCCGAGGCGCTTATTCTGGGCATTACAAAGGCTTCGCTGAGTACCGACAGCTTTATATCGGCTGCATCCTTTCAGGAGACCACAAAAGTTCTGACCGATGCCGCCATTTCCGGGTCGGTCGATTATTTGAGGGGCCTGAAAGAAAATGTGATTATGGGCCGTCTGATACCCGCCGGCACCGGCCTGATTACTTACCACGATATGGATGTTGAGCAACTGTAAGAAGCCTGATCAGAAACCTTGAAAATGATCTGAAGGCTTATAGTGGTTGTCAAAAAAACGTTCCGGTATTCCAACGATTTTTTTCTACAACCACCTATACCGCAATTCCGTATTTCGGAACATAATTATGGAAAGCGGTATAAAACCACTTTTAAAGAAGTGACCATTTTTTTACATAAAACACTTGACATTACCATAGGGACTGTATACAAATTTCGCTTTTACCCACTCAGGGTCTGCGATTTATTTTTATCTACAAACAAGAGGAAAATATGCCGACAATCAACCAGTTAGTGCGCAAGGGCAGAAAACGGGTCAAGAAGAAGACAAACACGCCGGCGTTAAAGGGAGCGCCCCAGAAGCGCGGTGTATGTACCCGTGTTTATACCTCCACGCCGAAAAAACCCAATTCGGCTTTACGAAAGGTTGCCAGGGTCAGGCTGACAACCGGTATCGAGGTGACCGCATATATTCCCGGCATCGGACATAACTTGCAGGAGCATTCGGTTGTGCTCGTGCGCGGTGGCCGCGTGAAGGACCTGCCCGGTGTCAGGTATCATATTGTCAGGGGAACTTTGGACACTCTGGGTGTCGAGGATCGGAAACAGGGCCGTTCAAAGTACGGGGCCAAGAAACCGAAATAACAACAGACTAAAGAGTGGTGTAGCATATGCCAAGAAGAAGAGAAGTTCCTGTTCGCAGAGTAATACCGGATCCAAAGTATAACAGTGAACTGGTGGCAAAGTTCATACGGAAAATCATGCGGGACGGTAATAAAAGTGTTGCAGAAAGGATACTCTACGACGCGTTTGATGCGATCGAAAGTAAGACCAAACAGTCTCCGCTGAAGATTTTCGAACAGGCGGTGGATAATATCAAACCGGTCATCGAGGTCAAATCCCGGCGCGTTGGCGGGTCGACCTACCAGGTCCCCACCGAGATCCGTCCCTCCAGACGCACGGCTCTCGGCATTCGATGGATCATAGACTTTGCACGCAAGCGATCGGAGAAGGGGATGGCCCAAAAACTAGCCGGTGAACTTCTGGATGCCTCCAACCACCGGGGAGCTGCCGCAAAGAAGAAAGAAGATACACACAAGATGGCCGAGGCAAACAAAGCATTTGCCCATTTCCGGTGGTAGACATAAAAGCATGGCGCATGGCGCAGAGGGCATAGAGGGTGCCGCGCAGGCATTTGGGAGCTATACGCTATGCTCCATGCGCTATGCGATCTAAAAGGGGAGGACAGAGAGATGTCGAAGCAGAAATTTGAGCGAACCAAGCCGCACGTGAATGTAGGAACGATAGGTCACATCGATCATGGCAAGACGACGTTGACGGCTGCGATCACCAAGCACATGGGGTTAAAGGGTTTAGC
>DAOVBC010000117.1 GCA_030670715.1 Deltaproteobacteria bacterium
CTCCAAAAAGGACAACATGATCGGCTGGCTGGCAGCCAGAAGCGATCTGCCCAACTACGGTCACCTGCTGGTTTATAAACTTTCAAAAGAAAAACTGGTATACGGCCCCATGCAGATCGAGGCCAGGATAGATCAACAAACGGATATCTCCCGCGAACTCAGCCTGTGGGGACAGCGCGGTTCTCGGGTCATCCGGGGCAATCTACTGGCCATTCCGGTGAGTAACTCATTCATCTATGTGGAGCCGATTTATCTGGAGGCCGAGTTGGAGCCGCAGCGGGACGCGCAGGCAGCACCTCCCCCAAAAGGCGGGCAGTCGCAGAAACAACAGCCGACAAGCTCGGTAAGGACAGGGATCACAATGACTGCGGCCCTGCCTGAACTGAAACGGGTCATTGTGGTCCTCGGCAACCGCGTTGCGATGGAGGAAAGACTCGACCTTGCATTGAGTCGGGTACTTGGGGGTAAGATTATCGAAAAAGACGATGTTTCCTTTAAAGTACCTGAATCCGGAGCGATCTCTGATTTCGCAGAACAGGCTTTGAAATACTACAATAATGCCAAGGATTACTTGCAGGAAGGGGATTGGGCAGGATACGGGAGAGAACTGGAAAAGCTTGAGAACATACTGAAGCAGTTATCAAAATAATTTTTTATTATTTCCTACAGGTATTGGATGAGTAACCGGGTGCGGTCCCGGACGGGTAAAACCGGAACCCGCACGACATCATACCCCAGGCCCCGATAACTGATTTCCAGATGTCGATCAAGTGATTCCGCGAGTAGATCATCCTCGGATCTAACAGGGTCGGTTTCGAACCGCAGCCTCTCAAATAGAAATACCTTTTTATACCGGATCAGACGGCTTTTTTCCTCCGGTTCGGCCGGATCAAGCCCCTCAATTTGAAAATAGGCAATGCTGTCCGGTATGGCCCGGTCCAGGAAAATGATTTCATCTCCCGGCAATGCCGACTCCGTATCGATTTTTCTGTATAGGATCCGGCGTTCGAAAACCAGTGGATCCGCCTTTAGCTCCTGTAAACGCTTTCCTTTCTTTAGCTCCGCGTCAATATACGCCCGGGCCGCCTCATGAACCACCCGATGACCCAGTCCTGCAAGCTCCAGGATAACCGAAGTTTTCCCCGAACAGGGCGCGCCGGTAATCACATACCAGTTGGTGTGTTTCAACATTAACCTTTCACGTAGATACTTTAATGATTTGTTAACTATTTTATGATATTATAATCTGTCAAGCAACCACCCCAAGGCAAATCATTAAAATACCGGGTAGTAGAAATGCCTAAAACAATAAAAAATGCCTAAAATGCCTAAATTGCCTAAAATGCCTAAAAAAGGGAGCTCAAAGCTGAAGGCAGGACGAACTCAACGAACCCAACAAACCCCACGAACTCAAAAAAGAATGCCTAAAAAAGGGAGCTCAAAGCTGAAGGCTGAAAGCAGGACGAACTCAACGAACACAACGAACCCAATAAACTCAACGAACTCAATAAACCCAACGAACTCAATAAACCCAATAAACTCAATAACACCGGCGAAGCCGATCAACATCGGAGCTTAAATAAGAAGTGGAGAAAAATATATGCTTTCATTCGAATCACTTATTTCCCGTGAAGAAAAAATAGCGGTCGTCGGCCTTGGGTATGTCGGGCTTCCGCTGGCCGTGCATCTGGCCGAGCATTTTGATGTGGTCGGGTATGATTTAAAAAAAGAGCGGATTAAAGAATTAAAATCCGACCGCGACCGGACGCTTGAAGTTTCGGAAGATGAGCTGTCCGCCGCACAGATCGAATTTTCCAGCTCACCGCAGAAGCTGTCTGACTGCAGACTCATTATTGTTGCCGTCCCGACTCCCATCGATAATTACCGTATACCGGATCTGCGACCGTTGCGTGGCGCCTCCGTGATAGTTGGCAAGCACCTGTCTGAAGGAACCTGCGTCGTGTTTGAATCCACCGTTTATCCGGGTGCGACCGAGGAGGTGTGCGTGCCGATTCTGGAAAAGGAATCCGGTCTGGAATTCGGGAAAGATTTTACGGTGGGTTACTCGCCGGAGCGGATAAACCCGGGTGACAGGGTCCACACCATTGACAAAATCGTTAAGGTTGTTTCCGGATCAGATGACCAAACCGCCGACCTTCTTCAGCAGGTATACGCTAAAATAGTTCCGGCCGGAATACATCGGGCCTCGTCGATCAAAGTTGCCGAGGCTGCCAAAGTGATTGAAAACACCCAGAGAGATTTGAACATTGCGCTGATGAATGAGCTGGCAATGATATTTGACAGGATCGGTATCGATACGATGGAGGTGCTGGAAGCCGCCGGAACCAAGTGGAACTTTCTTCCATTTAGACCGGGCCTGGTCGGTGGTCACTGCATCGGTGTGGATCCTTACTATCTGACTGTCAAAGCTGAATCGCTTGGATATCACCCGGAAATGATTCTGGCCGGTCGTAGAATCAACGACAATATGGGTAAATACATCGCCGAAAAGGCCGTCAAGATGCTTATCGGTGCCGGAAAGCCGGTCCGCGGTGACCGATTGGCGGTGCTGGGAATTACATTTAAAGAAGACGTCCCCGACCTGCGCAACACCAAGGTTGTGGACATCGTCAGAGAGTTGGAAGATTACGGTGTGGAAGTCTTTGCTCACGACCCGCTCGCTGATCCGCGGGAAGCAAAAGAGTATTACGGTATCGATCTGCACACGATGGATGAGCTAAACGGTGTCGACGGTGTGGTGGTAGCCGTAACCCACAAATCCTATCTAAGGATGCGCCTGGCGGACATCGCCGGCCTGTGTGCCGCCAATCCTCCGCTGGTGATCGACGTCAAAGGCGCCTTCAGTCCCCGGGAGGCAGAAGATCTGGGGATTAATTATTGGCGGCTATAGCGAAAAACGCATAGCGCATGGCGCAAAGGGCAAAGCGCCGGGCGTATTGCGCATAGAGCTGAGCGCATAGGGCAAAGAGCAGAGAGCATAGAAAATTTCTATTTCTCCCCGACTATACTGCATCACTCCATCATCACATTTATAGCTGCGATTCGAAGTGCGTTAACCTTATCTGACCGGCTCAACGGGCTAAACTGACTCAACCATTTGCCTTTAAAGCATTGAGCCGACTTCGCCATGCGCCATGCGCCATGCGCTTTGCGATGGGCGATGAGGGATTTTCGATATTTGATATAAGATAAGCTGATCGTTGCAGGTTACGCGTTACGGGTTTCGGGTTGAATCCGGGTGAGATCCAGGATAGAAACTCGCAACAGGCAGTTTCTATCCCGTCTGAACAACCCATATAACACACTCAGTGTCTAGCACGGTATCACTCGATAAACAATTCTTGACCCGGATATATCCGGCTTCTTCCGGAGAGTTGATTGATCCGCATGAAGCGGGAGAGCGCCATATTGTGCTGCTGGGCAATGGTGAAAGGGCTGTCACCGGTTTTTACCTGATAAACCTTGTAGTTCCTGCCGGATGTGGCCCCCGGGTGACCGGGCAGTCGGAGCACCTGTCCGATATACAGCTCCGTTGTCTCAAGACTGTTGAGTTCCTGGATTTTCTTAGTGGTGGTACCGTATCGTTTGGCGATGTTCCAGAGGGAATCCCCTCTTGATACCGTGTGAGCCGTTTTACGTCTGGTGTATGTCTTCTGGTACTTTGGCCGCTGGTATTGGTATCCGCGTTGCGGTATCTTCAACAACCGACCCGCCACGATATAGTGGGAACTTCGAAGGTTGTTGGCCCGCATGATACTTCGGACGCGGGTGCGGTACTTGCGGGCGATGATGGAAAGGGTTTCACCCCGGCGGACCCTGTGATAGACAAATGTCCTGCTTGGCGGCTTCGACACCGGAATTTCATCCAGCCCGGCCATTAATATCCGGCCGGTGCCGGGTGGAACCTTAAGCACATAATTTGACGGGGGCAGGATTTTGTAACGCAGTTCGGGATTTAAATCGATTAATTGTTTCTCGGAAGTGCCCACCACGCGGGCGACATTTTTAAGATGCATCTGCTTGGCAACTTCCACCTGTTCGAAAGTGTACGGTGAGTCGAGCGGTGCGGTATCCAGGCTGTAACGGTCCAGATTCTCGATGATATGAAGCGTGGCCAGAAAGCGGGGGACATACCTGGCAGTTTCATACGGAAGCCGTTCGTAAAGATCCCAAAAGTTGTCAAGATAGTTGACGTTCTGTTCACGGATCACCCGAAGCACTCTTCCTTCGCCGCAGTTGTAAGCCGCCAGCACGGTTGTCCAGTCGCCGAATATATGATGCAGTTCTTTCAGATAGGCGATAGCCGCCAGGGTCGATTTGTCCGGGTCGAGCCTTCCATCTATGTATTTATCCCGGGAAAGACCAAATTTATAACCGGTGGAGGGTATAAATTGCCACAGTCCCAGGGCTCTGGCTTTTGAAAGTGCCCGGACTTTAAAAGCGCTCTCAATCAGCGGCAGCCAGGAGAGTTCGACGGGCAGGCCCGCCTTTTTTAACTCTGAGACAATGTGGGGTCGGTAACGTCCGGAACGGCGGTATGCTTCAACGAAATAGTCTTTTTCCGCACCGATGGTAAAGTTGTCGATTTCGGCCTGAACGTACTTATTGATCTCTACCGGGATGGCATTGTGGTTGCCGTTAACGACAATGTTACGGGAAGCGTAAATCTCAAGGATCCTCCTGGAGATTAAATAGCGGAGATCCTCTTTCTGCTGGATGAGCTTTGGCTGGTCTGAAATGTCGGCATCAAGAATTAAGGCATATGCCTGATCCAGGGCCTCAAGAGCGTTGTCGAGTTCACCTTTTTGCCAGAATTCCTGGGACACTTCGCAAAGGTTCAGCGCTTCATCCAGCATCGGCTGAATTTTCTTTTCCAGCGCGATCGAATCAGCCGAAGCCCCCGATTCGTTTTTGCCGGGCGCGGCTTCCGGGGCTGTGATGCCGGATTCCTTATTTGAATTTAATAATCCCGCAGACGTGATATTGTTTGCCACAACCTGCGGAAAGGTTGTTTGTAGGTTTTGGGATTGCTCAAAAGAATCCCGCCGGGAAGTATGAGACGCGGGTTTTACCGGATTCGATGAAACAGGGGATTTAACAATCGATGAAACACATCCATTGAAAAAAAAACATGCCGAAACTGCCAGGCAAATAGAGCATAATTTTATTCCACGTGATGTCATAGCCGATTTTCTGATCAAAGAGAAGTCGCAGAGCTTGAAAACTATAGCCTGTCCAGCAATATCTGCCGCTGAATTACACGAAACAAAGGGTTTTTGTCAAGGCTTAATATCCTATTAGTATACCATAGTATCTGGTGAGAGAAAACAGTTTTTTTCTTTTAAATCGACATCATCCGGAGCATTAAACGGGAATTTTTCAGAATCCTGTAACAGCCTTTAGCCCGGATATTTCATGAACCACCATGGCCTTTTAGCCACAACTAACGATGAAACACCTCAGTAATAAGATTGAGGTTACCGCCGATGGATAATCCCGCTGCAACCGTGAAAAACTCGTTCCCAAGAGTCCGTAATACCGAACAGGGCCAAAACTTGAAGATGAATCATGCTCTTTTGCACCGAAAGCGTTTACCTGGGGATATTCTCAAGCTGTTCGGTATAACGGCCCCTAAGGATCTCAAACAGTTTCCCGGTTGCAGCGGGATCACCCACCGGCTTTGGGCGTTATCCCGGTTTTGTTTATCGTTCGAAAATACTAAAAAAATAGACGCTTAAATAATAATAAGGTAGTCTGTTTCTATATGAAATTATTATATTTTCTATGAAGCGCCGACCGCAGGGAGGTGTTTCATAGAAAATATCCAGGTTAGATGTTTATTAAATAACCGGGATACGATTCCGGGGCGGAAAATCGTCGACCGGGGCTTGATTGTTGCAAATTAATCATTATTATGAATTGATTTGCATTATCCCCAGGCCCAAAGCACCAGGTTTTCTGGAGCGATTAGCCCTGAAGTGACTCAATACAATAAAAAACGGCAAAAAACGATGATTTTGATAGAAATTCAACAAGATTATTTGAAAATATTCTATATTTTATGATAATAGCAGATAATCGTCTTTAATTTAGAAATAAATGTGTTGAAATTTAATTAAGAGTCGTTTACAAAGGGAAGTTATTTATTTTCTGACACTGTATAAACAAACATTATAATATAAGGTATACCGTATCGCCAGCTATTTGATTTGTGGGCCAGAGTAGCTCAGTTGGTAGAGCAGCTGATTTGTAATCAGCGGGTCGCGGGTTCGACTCCTGTCTCTGGCTCCAATCATTATTCAGGTGGGGTTCCCGAGCGGCCAAAGGGAACAGACTGTAAATCTGTCGGCGATGCCTTCGGAGGTTCGAATCCTCCCCCCACCACCAACCTTGAAGCAAGTTGAATGTAGGAGATTTCGATTTGGTTATCGGGATCGTCGCAAAACTACACGGCTGCCTGCATTAGTGTAAACCTTTGATACTGAACAAGCCTCCTTTCATGTTTTGTGTTGGGGCGATACGGAAAACGGGTAGAGCGTATAATGTAAAATGATAGGGCGGGAGTAGCTCAGTTGGTAGAGCTTCAGCCTTCCAAGCTGAATGTCGCGAGTTCGAGCCTCGTCTCCCGCTCCAGCCCAGACAAATTGTAAATCTGAAGGAAACCAATCAGCGAAATAGAAGACACAGTTCCGGCCCACGTAGCTCAGTCGGTAGAGCGCTTCCTTGGTAAGGAAGAGGTTCACCGGTTCGATTCCGGTCGTGGGCTCCATTTTCATAGGAATTCGTACCCCGGAGACAGGCCTTTATTCTGGTTTTCCGATTCGCCGATACGTAAACGATAAAAAAAACTACCAAGAGCATTTAATACCAAATCAGGGGAGGACAGAGAGATGTCGAAGCAGAAATTTGAGCGAACCAAGCCGCACGTGAATGTAGGAACGATAGGTCACATCGATCATGGCAAGACGACGTTGACGGCTGCGATCACCAAGCACATGGGGTTAAAGGGTTTAGC
>DAOVBC010000160.1 GCA_030670715.1 Deltaproteobacteria bacterium
TATCTTGCTGGTCATCATTTTGCATAGTCCGGCAGTTACCTGAGACCGGGGGATGCCTTTATTGGTTGCGTGGGTGCAGTCGGACTTGCAGAAAACCGAGCAGCGCCCGGACACGTGATGCGGTTTTTCGGTTGCGGTCCAACAGGCAGCTTCTTCCAGCGATGCATTCATCCGCCGCAGTTGTTGAAGAAAAAACTCGCCGGTGCCGGAGGCACATTTGTTTCCGGTAATCACGTTGGATATCCGACCGGAACGATCCAGTACATAAACCATAAATGTTTCGCCCCCGGCGGACACAACAGCCGGGCAACGGATCCCGCGAGGTTTGATGTATCGATAAGCGCACTCAACCGCTTCAGGTTCGGCAATGGACGTTAAATTCACAAAATGGCGGAATTTTCGACCGGTGGCGGCAAATCTGTCAATTGCATGCAGGTCGAGACCCTCCAGGGCGGAGAGAATCGTTTTTTTGGGATCGCCTCCGTGGGGGTGGAGTGAAAAATGGACAATTCGCGGTCCTGTATTCGTTCCTTCTGATGCATTGCTGTTTTTTTGATGTTCGACCTGCACGATCGATACTGTTGAGGCACCGAGACACACACCCAAAGAGCGCGTTCGGCCTGATCTGTTATCTGGTTTCAATGTAAACCTCCTACCTGTTAAAAAGGTGCGAAATTTTAGCAACTATCTTAACAGGGAGTAACAAAGCTCAAAGTTCAGGGCTCAAAGCCATGCAAAGGATAAAATTAGTTTATTGCGTAATCAAAACCCGGTTCTCCCGGCCCGGATGCTTTAGCCGGCACCATTTTTCTCCGGATGGTTATCATGCGAGCGTCTATTGAGCCAGGTTTTTAACAGTGCATGTACGAGTGTTGCCAGGGGAATGGCGAAAAACAATCCCCAGATGCCCCATACCCCCCCAAAAAACAGAACGGCAACGATAATTGCCACCGGATGCAGATGCACCACCCCGGAAAGGAGCAGCGGAGCAAGAAGATTGCCGTCCAGCAGTTGGATAATAGTATACGCGATCAAGGCATAGGCAAACTGCGACTCCAGCCCCCATTGAAAATAGGAGATTAATGCCACCGGCAGAAACATTACCGTTACACCGATATAGGGTACAAGAACGGAAAGACCGACAAATAATGATATTAACATCGAAAATTGCATTCCGAGCACTTTGAACGTTACATAGCTGACCGTCCAAATGATCAGGATCTCCCAGATCTTACCGCGAACATAATTACCGATTTGCTTGTTCACATCCCGCCACACTTCTATTGCCAGCCCCCGCTCATTCGGCAGTATACCGGTCAGCCATTCAATGATTTTGATTTTGTCTTTCAGCAGAAAAAATACCATCAACGGCACGAGTATCAAATAGATAAGAACGAGGACAAAGCTTCTCAGCGACGCAACTGAATGGGATAGAATGCGCCGTGCGAAGCCGGTGAACTCTGTACCGATAAAGTGAAGAATCTGTTTGATCTGGGCCTCGGAAATAAAATCCGGATAGCGTTCGGGAAGTCCCATCAATTCGTTTTGACCGGCGGCGATCATCGACGGCAGCTGCTGCAGCAGCTGACCGACCTGCCGGGACAGCATCGGCAGAAGGCCGATGATTGCTAGCAAAAGGACAGCCATAAATAGGGAAAAAACGATCAATACGCAGACAAAGCGCGGTATCCGGAAAAACTGGAGCCTGGCGACCATACCGTCCAGCAGATATGCAATGACAATGCTGGCAAACACCGGAAGCAGCATATTGCCGAGAAAGAAAATAAAAACGAATCCGCCAATAAGCAGAAAGCTCAGAATCAGAATCTGGGGGTCTGAGAAATGGCGGTCTAACCACTCACGGATTAGCTGGAACATAACATCGCCTTATAATGCTTGAATCATTTCACCCTGACGTATAAAATGAACAAATTATTCAAATTGGCATGATTTGAATTCTGTATCATTTTTTTTTGCATTGGGAAATGAAATTTATGGAACGGGAGACCAGGGCACTGCATAAAAAGGTCGGAATTGCTTCGATTATCATGATGACCTCCGTATTATTGAGCCGGCTCATCGGTGTCTTCAGGGAGGGGGTTATCGCCTACATAGGCGGTGCCAGCGGCGAAGTGGATGCTTATCTGGTGGCTTTTACCGTTCCCGAAATACTGAATCACATTGTGGCCAGCGGCTTTTTGTCGGTCACCTTCATCCCGATTTTCACCGGGTATCTTACCCGGGATAAGGAAGATGAAGGGTGGCGAGTCTTTTCCCTTATTATTACCTGCTTTGGAAGTCTCCTGCTGGTTTTAATGATCATTTCCTTTATTTTTGCTCCCGACCTGATTGATATCGTGGCCCGCGGGCGCACAGATTCCGAATTTAAGGCCCTTGCCGTGAAAATGACCCGGATCATCATTCCGGCACAGTTTTTCTTTTTTTCCGGGGGGCTGTTTATGGCCGTTCAGTTCGCCAAAGAAAGGTTCAGTGTACCGGCCGTGGCACCCCTTATATATAACCTGGGGATCATTGCCGGCGGTATTGTGCTCGGACCCCGGATCGGTATGGAAGGATTCTCCTGGGGCGTTTTTGGGGGGGCGCTTTTGGGAAATTTTGCCGTTCAGCTCTGGGCGGCCCGGCGGGTTGGTCTGAAATATCATGTCAGTTTCAATCTAAAACATCCGGATCTAAAAAAATATATTATGCTGACCCTGCCGCTTATGCTTGGCCTGACCATGATGTTTTCAATGGAAATTTTGATACGGTTTTTCGGGTCCTACCTGCCACCGGGAAACATTGCCGGTTTGAACTACGGCCGGACCATTTTCCTGATCCCCGTAGGGCTTTTCGGCCAGGCCGTCGGCGCCGCAGCATTTCCATTTATGGTGCGTCTGATTGCGGAAAATAAAATGCAGGAGATGAACCGCCTGATGAACAATACCCTCCGTTATCTTGCTCTCGTGATTCCGTTTTCAGTGCTGCTTATGGTGCTCAGACACGAAATTGTGCAAATCCTGTTCCAGAGGGGGCAATTCGATACCGCTGCCACGGCCCTGACCGCCCGGGTGCTTATTTTTATGCTCCCCGGCGCTTTTGCCCTCTCTGCATACACTATTGTCGTCAGGGGGTACTACGCGATGCAAAATACCCTGTTCCCGGCCATGTTCGGGACGGCAGCGGTGCTGCTGAGCCTTCCGTTTTACTGGTACGGAATGAAGGTTCTGGGCGCCGGAGGGATTGCCATGGCGGTTACGCTATCGGCAATTTTCCAGGTTGTGCTTCTGTATGCCCTCTGGAATAAACGCAGTGGCAACAAAGAAAGCCGCCGGGTTTATCTGTTTTACGGCAGGATCATTCTCATCAGCTTACCGATCGGGCTCATCCTGGAGTGGTTTAAAACGACCCTGCTGTACGGCTTTGATTCCTCGACGCTTCTCGGCGGCATGATTGTTTGTATGGTTACCGGGGCTGTTTTTATGGCGATGCTGATAGGGGTGGGGTACCTGTTGAGAATCAATGAGATTATTGAGCTTGTCGGTCGTTTTACAAAAAGGGTTGCAGGGGAATGACCGGCGGGTACCGCAGTCAGCAAAGATTAACGGAATGCCGTCTACGCAGGTCACGGGTCTCCGGGTTGACGCAATGGCCGTCCGCATTGTGGTCAGGGTCCCATATGTTCGTCCTCTTCGAATTGTCCGGTGATTGCTTTGACCTCATAATCATCCCATTTGCCGCGAACACTGTACCAAAAGGCAATCAGTCCTTTGTCCGCCAGTTTTCTTAACAGTGGAAGGGCCTTGAGTACGCTGTCAATGGTTTTCAGAGGAGATACGAGAACCATAAGATCCATTGTTTCATGAATGAGATCGAAGCTGCCTTCAACGTAAATGGTCATGGATGAACCTTCAATGATCCCTTCCTTTAAGATGAATTTGGCATCCTGAAAATATCCCTCGGCCCGTATGGAATCATATGCAAAACCGACCCGGAAAATATCCGGTATTTTGCCTCTGAAAATTTCGGTAAAATTCAGCAGTGCCAGAATTTTTGCCAGCATGTTTAAGCGGTAGATCCGACCTGATCCGGCATTCATCTCCAAATTCCCGTTGAGCGCTTCGGTAACTGTTTGGGTTGTCACGGTAGCCGCTAATTTGCCGGACAGACTGTAAGCGCCGCTTACAAGTCCCTCTTCTTTCCATATACAGTCGATAACCGGTTCCAATTCCTGATTTCTTGAAACCGGCTGGAAGGTGAGGGTGGTCGTTCGGGGGATTAATTTTACCGATCCCGGAACAGATATACCGCATACATTCGCCCGGCTGATATCGATTAAAATTTCATCCGGTTTAAATATGATATCCGCCGCTACCGGTTTGAAGGTTAAACCGATGATGTTCATCTGCGCTGTGCTCACGCGGAGAATGCCTTTGAGAGGTGATGACCATTGCGCTTTCAAGTGGCCTGCTGCCGGTTTATCCCGTCCTGTTTTCCCGATGTTGTTCAACTGCTCCCAGTCGAGCACATTGATCGACAGATCCGCCTCCATTTCAATTCCGGCGGCCGAAACTGTGGCATCGCCGTTAAGTTCCAAAACGCTGCTTCCCCATTTAAAATTGAAAGGTGAAACCGTCACATCAGCTGCCGCATCTCCGTCAGAAACCACCTCAAATTGACCCCGGCCTGCAGTTATAGCATCCGGAAAGAACAGCGATTGTATCTCCAGATTTTCAACCTCACCGCTTGCTGAATATATCCAGCGCGCCGGGTCGTTCAACGGGCCTTTCAGGTGGAATCCCGGCAGCGTAGCGGTGCCATCTAAAAAATCAATCTGCCTCAGATGGGACCCGATGAAATCGAATGTCGAAAGCCATTTAACGAGTTCAGTCAGAACAACTTCAGACTCACCGGCGGCAACCTCAAGCTGCGCTTTTTCCGCCCAGTCGAATTCAATGGAAAGGCCTGAAAAAGAAGATTCACCGATTAAAGCGTCAACATCTTTTACAGCGCATCGCATTTCATCAATGTAATAGCGGCCGTTTGTAATGACCACCGGAAATGGAATCCGGGTGTAATTGGAAAAAAGAACGGCATTTGAAACAATGGCGGTGACATGCAGGTCGTCCAGTCTGTCCCCCAGGATGAGTTTGCCGGATGCCTCACCGCTGATTTCACTCAGTTGATCCAGTTCTCTCCGGAAAATTTCATTCACTACCAGTCGCAGAAGTATAGAATGGAGCTGGGCCACATCGGCGCGGGTTTCAATATCCAGATGGAGCGGCGGCGCCTTGCCGGTAAGCCCCAGTGTCAACTTTCCGTTGTGTCCAAAAGAGTTTCCCAGCTGCGCTTTAAGGTTTGTTCCTTGCAGAATACCCTCTGAAATCGCAGCATCTCCTTTAACATGTTCCAGATGCAGTTCTGCACCCGGTATGTAAATCCGACCCTCAGATATATTTCCTTTTATAAGAAAGTTTTCAACATCCAGATCGGCAAACGCTTTTCCGCGGGCGTTGACGGTAATAATGGGGACATTTCCGCCCCTGATAACGTCAAAAATGAGCCGTACGGTTTCGGAATCACCGGCGAGGGTGAGGGCCGTTTTACGGAGAGAACCGGCATCGATTCCAACCCCCGAAAGGTCGATTCTGATTTCCGGTTCTGAACGATTGTAGTATAAGTTACCGGAAACAGTTAATCGCGGTTTATCAAGCTGCAGGCTGCCGAGAGAGACCAGGATTGTATGACTGCTCATACGGACAACAGCTTTCAACTCTTTGCCCTGTAAAACTGTTTCCCGGGGACCTTTCCGGAAGTGGAAAGAAGAGCCGGCTGCTCTCAATTCAATCCGCAGATGTTCCGGATCGGCTATTTCGAAACCGAGACTCAGATCCATCAGCGAGTCTTTTAACACAACGGATGATTCCGGAAAGAAAAATTGGGTCATCAGGTGGGGTCGAAATTGCTTCAGGCGTACCTGTCCGGAACCGGT
>DAOVBC010000009.1 GCA_030670715.1 Deltaproteobacteria bacterium
GATAAATCAGTCGCCAGTATTCATTTAACCCGGGGGAGTTCGGGAAAAAGCAACCCATACCGATAATGGCCACCGGTATATCCTGATTATTTTTGTTGTCTTTCGGATTCACGGGGAAACACCTTTTGAGTGGTTAAAAGTGGCAAATTAAATAACCTTATATAATTCATTAAAGTGCGAATTGCAAGCATTTGACAAAACTATTACGGGTTGATATATTGATATAACAAGTTTTCAAGGAGGTTCATTTGATTCGTTTTTTCACCAACAGGGATTTATCATCAAAATTGGGAATCAACCTTGCCAAGTGGAAACGCTGGTCGCGTGAATTTTTACCCCCGGATCCTCTGGGGGGGATGCAATCAGGGTTTGCCCGCCACTACAGCATTGATGACGCCTTTACGGTATTTCTGGGGGGTCATCTCGTGGCCGATCATAAATTCAGCATACCGGAAGCCCGGCGCATCCTTCAGGATCTCAGGCCCTGGCTTGAAGGAGCAGGTGTCTATCTGACCGGAAAAATTCAGGAGCGGTTTAAACGCAAAGTACAACCCGTGGTAAAAGAGTATTACATTTATATCAGTCGTGACGCAAGAGCGCCAAAAGGGCATCCGACGTTCCGTTATTCGCTGAAGGGCATTCTTTCCCGCCGGTCACGAAAAAGAGGGGAAATGTCCTTCGAAGAAGAGCAATTTATTGAAATGGACATTATACCCGGCAGCGGCATTGAGCATGATAATTTCAGCTTGAAAATATTGAACATATCAGCGGTGCTGTCTAGTTTTACCCAAATGCTGAACCTTGATAAAACACTATTTCCCGTGCTTGCCAACGATCAGGAATGATGGAGTCGTAAAAAGTTGAATTCATCAAGTTTTAGGTTTTAAGTTTTAGGTTTTAGATTGAGAGAATACTTTTATTTACAGACACTTAAAACTTAAAACCTAAAACCTGAAATTTTCGTAAAAAGGCACTTTTTGACTTATTTTACGAGACTATTAATTTTATTTTTCCAAAAGCAAATGTATATCATCAAGCGGCAGTGGACTGAATTTTCCGACATGAGCGGGCAGTGCTATCCGTTGGCTGCGGAGCCAGTTAAAACGGGTCGCCACCGAGGCTCCCAGAAGCAGATTCAAGGCAACGGTAACGGTTTGTCGATTCTCCGGTTTTTCCAGAAAGCTGCCCTTTACCCACTGGTTGAAAGCGCCCATTGCCGGACCGCACCAGATCTGATAATCGATTTGCCGCGTTGGTTCCCCCCTGTTGGCCCAGTTTGAAGAGCGACCCAGGTATGATCGAAAAACAAGTGCCATTTTGTGTTTGGGGTCATTTCCCGCCCTGGAGACCTGCTGCGGATCCCGGGAATGGAAATACGCTTTGGTGTTCTCCCACTCTTCTTCGAAGCTTTTGCGGAAAAAGTCCCGCTCCAGAATTGTTTTATCTTTTTGCGGAATATCGGTGAAAGCGTCATAGTGACTGTAAAGGTCATACAGCCTGGCGGCCCGAAGGGGAAACATAGTCCCCCGTTTCAATACCTGGACTTTTACACCCATTTCAAACATATCCGCTGCCGGTGCCATGGTTACATCGGCCTGACCGGCTTCAACCAGCATGCAGCGTACGGCTTCGGATGTGCCGGCTTCCACACAGGCCTGGTTGACCGATCCGGTCAGTATATAGCCTGCCCCCAGGGCAAAGGCGGCTGCCGCGGAATCCGGCGTGGCGATGCCGCCGCCAAGTCCGACACAAAGCGGCCGGTCGTAGCTGAATTTTGCGGCCATTTCATCCCGCAACGCCAGGATCGTCGGCAGCAGGGCGATTGCCGGCTGATTGTCGGTGTGACCACCGGAGTCAGCCTCGGCGGTCATTATATCAGCCAGCGGGATGGTTCCGGCAAGTGCCGCTTCCTCCGGTGTTATCAGGCGACGATCCAGCAGCTGCTGTAGCAATTTTTCGGGAGGCGGGGAGAAAAATTTGCGGGCCACTTCGATTCGCGAGATCTTGGCGATGATTTTATTCGGACACTGGATATGGCCGCTGTCATCGCGCTTGAGGCCTTTTACCCGATAGTAGACCAATGGTAGTGTCAGGTCCAGGTAGGCGGAGGCACTGACTAGGCGGACATCGTGTTTCAAATACAGGTCCACGGTTGCCTTTTCCAGGTCAGGCTCGTTGGGACTGTGAATTAAATTAAAGCCATAAGGCAGGCGGCCCATTCGTTGCTGTAAATGAATAACAGCGGCCTCGATTTCATCGAGCGATAGTCCGGCCGCACCAAAAAATCCGATCATGCCGGCCCGGCCGGCCTTTTCGACCATCTTCACCGAAGTAATACCGTTGGCCATCGCCCCGACAACATAGGGATAGCGGAGATTGTGAGACTGTTTGAAATGCGGGTCACCAAGGTCCTGCGGGTGAAGCGGCGGAACGTAGGCTAGAAGGGGCCAGTGTTCCGGATCGGGAGCAGAAGCCTCCGATCGGGGAGCGCCGATCACAGCGCTTCCGCCCCGGCCGACACCCGGGCTGCCGCCCACATCCAGCAGATAGACCGGTTCGGTTATCCTGTGAATGGCCGTTTTAATGGCACGGTTTCCGGTTTCCGGCGGAAGTTCACTTTTTGTCCATCGGCCAATCGTTCCGGCGGATTCGATTGATTTATTCATTTCGGTTTTTAATGAAAGATTTAAATTAAAGGCGATTAGACTTAGACAAAAACAGGTGCCATGTCAAGGGAATCAGAGATTATTCGGTATAGAAAGCATGGTTCTCCGGGCAGCGCTGGAGATACGTGGTAGTGCATGAAAGATAGCTGCTGGATACTGGGTTCTGGATACTGGATACTGGATACTGGATCAAGGATAATGTCCATTATTATTCATATTGGTATTTATGCTTTATTTAGAGCGGATGCCAAGAGTCCAATCCCTTGGAAAATCCTGGATATTTCACGTGTTCGATTCGTCCATTTACCCCGCAAAGCGGGGCATTCACGGGTGAAGCTGTATTGTGTAATACCGCGAACCTGTGATAACGCAGCAAGTGGGCGAATCGGGCTCGCCCGCAGGGTGAAAAAATCGAAAATAAACGGCCTTCATCCTTTAACGACAATTTGTCCCGGACAAACATGTACCAAGATCCACATTGGTCTTCGTATAGATATTTTTTATTTTTATGTTTTCGATTTTTTTCATGAAATATTCAGGCTATCCTCTCGGATGATATTTGCGGTGCATATTTTTCAGGTGCTCCCGGGCAACGTGGGTGTAGATTTGAGTGGTGGAAATATCCACATGCCCCAACATGATCTGAACGGCACGCAGGTCAGCGCCGCCTTCCAGAAGATGGCTGGCAAAAGAGTGTCGTAAACTGTGCGGGGTGAGCCTTTTTTTTAATCCGGCCTGCAGGGCATAGCGTTTGAGCAGTTTCCAGAACCCCTGTCGGGTCATCGGTTTGCCGGCCCGGGCGACAAATAGATATGCGCTGGTTGTACTTTTTAAAAGCAGAGGCCTGGCGGTCTCAAGGTAATGTTCAATTTTTTCTCTGGCATACAATCCTATGGGAACCACTCTTTCTCTGGACCCTTTCCCGAAAACGCGAACAAAACAGGCTTCCAGATTTATGTCCTGCAGCTTGAGATGAACCAGTTCCGAAACACGGAGACCGGCGGCATACAGCAGTTCAAGCATGGCTGCATCGCGCACACCGGACGGCTTTTCTAACGGGGGGGCATCGAGAAGAAGTTTAATTTCTTCAACTGTCAAAACATCCGGCAGTTTGAGACCGCTTTTGGGCAGGTCAATCAGGCGGGTGGGGTCGCTGCTGAGAATGTTTTCCTGTACCAGAAACCGGTAAAATCCGCGGATGGACACCAGGTGCCTGGCGCGGGATCGGGCGCTTAAGCCGTCGTCACGCATGGCAATCAGGTGTTTGAGGATCAGCGGGGTGTCCTCTTCCGAGACATTTGTGACCCGATTGTCTTCAAGGAAGGTGACATAACGGCTTATATCCCGGCTGTAAGCCTCGATCGTTTTGCGAGACAATCCTTTTTCCACCAGAAGGTAGTTCAAATATCGGTCAACATGATCGTCGAGAGTACTCAATGGCAATGTCCGTTGTCGTTTTTAGAGAACCCTTAACTGCAAAGCCTGGTCATAGATCATTACTGATTAATCGAAATGCCTAAAATGCCTAAAGTGCGCTAAAATGCCTAAAATAGAGGTTTGCCTTCGGCATGTCCATTCTAAATATCAGTCAATTTATATACAGCGTCACAATTAATTGCGTATCTCATGGACGAATATTTGACATTAAAGCTATCGAAAACGGTAAAACTTGTAAATCGCTGTGTATGTATGCGCAATTGATTTGTCGTTCTGTATAATTTTAGGCAATTTAGGCATTTTAGTGCATTTTAGGCATTCATCAAAGTCCGCAGCAAAATGCTTTCGCCAAGGGGTACGGGCAAAGCCGCTCCCGTGTAGTTAGATGCTTATACCAGATATTTCCCCGAATCTGTCCGGTTGAGCACTTCAGCGCCGTTTTCCCGCACGACAATCATATTCTCGAGTCTTACGCCCCCCCAATCCGGCAGATAAATTCCGGGTTCAACCGTCGACACCATTCCGGGTTCAAGCACCATGTCTTTTAGAGGACTCAGGCGCGGCGATTCGTGGATTGCCAGACCGGTGCCGTGGCCCAGACCGTGCCCGAACTTTCCGCCGAATCCTTTCGCTTCAATGTGGTCTCTGGCAACTTTATCAACGGCCTTTGAACTCATTCCGGGTTTTATCGCATCGGTTGCCATACGCTGGGCATCGAGAACGGTTTGAAACACCTTCTCAAAGGTACGGTCCGGTTTTCCCATGACAACGGTGCGGGATATGTCTGAACAGTAGCCGTTTAAACGTGCGCCCCAGTCAAAAAGAATCGGTTCCCCGTTATTGATGACCCGATCCCCTGGTATGGCGTGGGGCAGCGCGCTGTTTGTTCCTGCCGCTACAATGGAGGGAAATGAAATTGAGTCTGCGCCGGCTTCGCGCATCCCTTTTTCCATCATCCAGGCAAGTTCTTTTTCGGTTATGCCCGGTTTCAGGTGCTGCAGGAGTTCGGTAAAAACCGACTCGGCTATCGAGAGCGCCTTTCTGAGTGCTTCAATTTCACCTTCTTCCTTCACAATCCGCAGTTTTTCCACAATATCTTCCACCGGAACAAGTTCTACCGGACATTTGACCTTATCAAGCTGTTTGGTAATTTTTCCATAATCACGAAAAGCCATGCGGACGCTTTCAAACCCGAGTCGCTCAGTGCCGAGTTCGTTTAAAATACCGGGAAGTTCTTTGGCCAACCCATCTTTGTAGCAGACAATGTCATAAAGCGGTGCTTCGGATACGGCCTGCAGTTCGTAGCGCGAATCCGTGGCCAGGAGCAGCTTATCCTGGTTGATCAGCAGCGCACCGGCTGATTCGTCAAACTGGGTGTCTTCGCCGGTAAAGCCACTCAGATAACGACGGTTTTCCTCAACCAGGACCAGCAGGGTATCTATGCTGTTCTCGGCCAGGGACAGTCTCAGTTTTTCAATCCGGTTTGCAACTGAATGACTCAATTGATGCACCTCTAATATTTAGGTTTAATTTTGATTTATTGCTCCAATCAATGGTTCAACGTTCTACGAGTTGCATTCCGAGCTCTGTGCTCAACCTCTGAACCCTGAACGGTTACAAGTGGCTGTTACGGAATTAAAACAATATAACACACTACTTTTAATGATCAAGCTCACGATTCAATCAAAGGTCAATCGTGATTTGAACGGGTTATATGAAACGATTGAAGTGAGCTGCGGCCCAAATGAGTGATGCGCCAGTACGGTTAGAGTCTATAGCTGCGCTTCAAAATAGCTAATCACCTCGTTCGTTTTCCTTTTTAAAAACAAATCCGAAGTTGATTCCGACAGGGTAATGTGAACTTACAATGCGCCTAAGATATCAATCGACCGGAATGGTCAATTGGTCTCCATCAACCGATGTATGGTACATCTTAATTGGATTCGGGGCAGGGCCATAAATATTCTTCCCGTTCAGGTCGTAGGTGGACTTGTTAACGCTGCAGCATTGGATCGTGCCGGTGCCGGGTACCGGGTCAAGGCGTCGATGGCCCATGTGAGTGCATCGGTTATGGAAAGCATGGTACTGACCGTCATCACCGTGGATCACAAGTATCCGCAGCGATAGGTCGCCCCCCTCAAGCCGGATCGCTCCACCGCTGGTTTTCAATTCGGGGGCTTTGGTCAGATCAATCGTAAATTTTCCATCAGAAAATTGCCAGCAATCCGGATCCGCCGGTTTCGAAGTTGCCGGCAATCCCAGAATTCGTTGAAAAATGTTACGCCTTAAAAATTTAATTTTCATGATTCCCCTCCTTTTCAATCCGACGATGGCCGTTCAGTTTAATAAGGCATGTACTACGATATTGTCACTCGTATTTTGGTCTAAACGGACAGATGCATTGAGAATATTTCACAATCGGGATAACTCAAATATGTAGATAATACCACAGGAATTGTCAAATCTGTGGGAAGGTCTGGATAACAAAGGTTTAGAGGGCGCCTAATTTCCTGTGTTATGATGAAAATATCTGTGGTTGGTAACGACAATACTAACTTGCCTTGTTTTGGCGCGGGTAAAACAAGGTCAAGTTCAGTGCTTTGGGGACAGCATCTACTTCACAAGCTTGAGGATTTCCTTAAACTGCTTGCCCTCTGCCAGCTCAAGCAATTCAAACAGAGCCATCTCTGTACTAGTTAGACTCACGCCGGCATCTCTCATCTTCAGCAGAGCGACCTTCTTGTTCTCTATCGTCCTTGAAGAAACAGCGTCCGTCACAACTTCAACTTCATAACCTAAATCAACCAGGTCCACTGCTGTTTGGTATACGCAGACGTGCGCTTCGATACCAACAATCAAAACTTGATTGCGATTTGCAGTTTTCAATGCTTGTATAAAGCGCTCGTTCCGACAACAACTGAAGCTTGATTTACTGATTGGCTCAATACCGGCCAACAGCTCAGTGACCTCAGGGATCGTTGGCCCCAAGCCTTCGGGATTCTGTTCAACCCACAGGATCGGAACTCCCAAGGCCTGAATTCCCTTGATGATTTTTCGAAGGTTCTCAAACAGCGTCTGCTTCCCGTACATCAATTGCGCCAATTTGCCCTGAACATCAACGACTATCAGAGCAGTCTTTTCAGACTTCAACATGATCTGCCATCCTATTTGATCGCACAAAATACATTCTTAGCCAAATTAATCTTCGTGCCCAACGCCTGGGGTAAGCTGACGCTAACATTGTGGCGCAATCAACTTTGGAATACTGCCGAACTTTATGCGGGGCCCGGCCTTTGAAATACCGCCGTTCTGTTGGCGGTCAGCTTGACCCCTCTATATGTTAGCTTATTCAACAATGAATTCCCCCGTAATGAATAAACGCCATATTACCATTAATATCGTATTTTATTGGCATTTCTAACTCGTTAAAAACTGCTTGAAGCTGGTCTATATCTCTTGATACCACTTCTCCAGCGTTTTCCCACACTTTAAGATATCTGTCTGCAACACGTTTGCCTTTAATCAATGTGGTAAAATCAATCCTACCATCATCTGCCAAAACATTCCTTAGATCAGCCAATAATTTATTTATATCACCAAGGACGTGCAGCAAATTTAATGAAATAATTGTATGAAACATTTTGGGCACAAAAGGCAATTGGAGGGCATCACCGTGAACGAAAACCATGTTATCAGGGATCTTGCCGTTTAGTTTGGTTATCCTTGATTTGGCAATTCTTAGTAATTTAAGTGACTGATCCAAGAGGAAAACAGGACGTTCTGAATACTGGACGTAGGTTTTTGTGGTAAAAGCCAAAGAACCACACCCAACATCTAATACAAAACCTTTCTTTGATGATCTGAGTGCATCGTGAGTAAGAGAAGCGAATTTTGAAGTCGAATACCCCCATATGAGGCGATTGTATATAGGATTGCACGCTACCCAATCGTAAATGTCTCCAAACTTTTTATCATAAGAACTGTCAACTTCAATATTGGAAAGAACAGAATATATATGTGGTTCGATCAATCTGAAACTCACATCTTTTGAGATCAACTTGGACAAGTCGCATTCGTTGATTGTTGACATCGTTTTCACCATCTTTATCATGTAGATTCCTCAGGAATTGTCAAACCTGAAAAATCATGGTTTCCTCAGATTTTAAAGTTAAAAATCAGTTTCGATCTTCAAATCTGCGGAACGGTATGGCTATTTGGGGTTTCCGAGTTTGGGAAATTTCTCTGTTATGATACTGATATCTCTGGGTTTAGGGCTTCAAAGATTCCTTTGATATATTGAGAATATACCTCAAGAACCAGAATTGTCTAAACCTTTGCTACCTACCACTATAACAACATCAATTCAATTACAGATATAAAATTGATACCACAGGAAATCTAAAATCTGTGTTATGTCATGGTTATTTAAGGCCGAGAGAAGGCCATTTTTAAGGGAAAATATGCAATTCCTTGAGTCGCGATTGTAAATAACGCATATTTCATGACCGCTCCTTTCTTATTCGAATATCCCCAAAATTCCAAGATCCCTTTTCAGTAAACCTGATCCGCACGATGTGTCGATAACACCTTGCAACTTCGATCGTTTCTGTGGCGGAACTTCGACAACAATCTCATATTTTATTTTCTAACTCATTTATGGTCAGTTAATAAAGATTTAACCAATATTCGTGAGAAAGGCTATAATTGGTCTCAAAACCCCATCTAAGACCCAATGGCTGCGTTGCCCCGCGAAGCGGGATTCAGCCAATTCTATTACACTAAGGTGCATCACAGGCCTCTTCAAAATGCTTACATACTAATATGTATGCTGCGCTTTTTCATCGGCTTGCGCCTTGCCCTTGAACCTAATTTTAGGTTTTGAAACCACTTCTAAACAGCGCAACATTATTTGCACTGTCAACTTTTCTTGCTATGCTTTAACTGATTGGTTTGAATCAAATATCTCAATAATGCTAAAATCCTGTCAACACTTGTTGCACCTTTAATCGATTTGCATTTCTGCCTGAAATACCTGTCAATTTTCATTTTCGAAAAATTAATTGTAAAATATCCTTTTTGGAAACGATAGCCATAAGCGGCTGAAATAAATTCAATATATTGATATAGCTGCTACCGGATACGCCTTTAAATACAAGGATTGGTAACACCCATCCGGCGCCCGGAGCACATTTGGAACACTGCTTGCTTTGTAACATAAAAAAAGTCATGGAATTTTACTGATCGAATTTCATTCTCTTCTCCGATAGCGGCATTACCAGTTCAAATCCGTTGAAACTTCCACTGCTCTTTTATCGTATCTTCAGTGAAACCAAAGTAGAATAATATATAAAATAGTAATGCACTGCTGAACAACTTTCCGAAAGGGTGCTGGGAGATTGAAAGATGAAGGCTTTTAAACAATGTATCGTACTTTTAGTACTTTGCGTGCTTTTAATGTCATGCTCAATCCGCCGAATAGCCATAAACTCAGTAGCTAATAGTTTGTCCGGCGGCGGTAGCAATGTCTTTGCCACGGATAATGTTCCTGAACTTGTACGGGATGCCATCCCTTTTGGTCTAAAATTGAACGAAGCACTCCTTAAAGAAGTCCCAAACAATAAAGGACTTCTCTTGGCTACAGCAAGCGGGTTTACTCAATATGCGTATGCATTTGTCCAATTCGAAGCCGACTTGATAGAGGAAACCGATTTTACCGCATCGGTTAAACTGAGGAAACAGGCGCATAAACTCTATCTGCGTTCCCGGGAATATGCTATCCGCGGGCTTGAGGTGGACCATCCAGGCTTTAAGGACAAACTTTATGCAGATCCTGAGGCTGCACTCGAATCGATGAAGCGTAATGATGTACCATTTCTGTATTGGGCCGGTGTTTCCTGGGCAGCAGCTATTTCATCATCCAAGGGAAACCTCTATTTATTGTCGGAACTTTATATCGTTGAAGCCATTATGAACCGTGCTCTGGAGCTCGATGAAGATTATAATAACGGGGCGTTACATGAATTCTTCATTTCTTTCGACGGAAGCCGGTCGGTAGTCATGGGTGGGAGCATTGAGCGGGCGCGGAAGCATTTTGATCGTGTCATCGAGCTCTCCAAGGGGAGCAGATCTTCTCCGTATGTATCGTTAGCTGAAAATGTGTCGGTAAAACAGCAGGATATTAAAGAATTCATAAAACTTTTAAATATGGCATTGGCCATCGAGGTAGATGCCAAACCCGAGTATCGACTTGAAAATATTTTATCGCAACGCAGAGCCTCCTGGCTCCTGTCGAACATCGAAGACCTCTTCTTGGTTACTGAAGAAGACACAGAGCTGGAGTAGAAGTACCCAAGGTCCCTAACAATTCAAGGGGGTATTATGAAATTTATAATAGTAGTTAAGCTGACTGTGGTACTAATTCTTTTTTCCATTCAATCAGTTCAGTGCCAAACCATAAAACTGGGTACGCTGGCTCCGGATGGTTCAACATGGTATATGCAACTTCGCAATATGGGAGAAAAATGGAGAAATGCCACAAATGGTAAAATCAACTTCAAAATCTATCCCGGAGGTGTAATTGGTGACGAGGCAGATATGGTTCGCAAAATGCGCATTGGTCAACTGCACGCTGCAGCCATGACGAATGTGGGATTATCCTGTATCATTCCGGAAATCAATGCCTTTCAAATGCCTTTGATGTTTAACTCTTATGAGGAATTAGACTATGTTCGTGAGAGATTGGCGCCCAGGCTGGAAGAATTATTAGAAGACAGAGGGTTTATTGTTCTTAATTGGGGAGATGCTGGCTGGGTTCACATATTCAGCCAAAAGCCGGTTGTTTACCCTCAAGACTTACAAACCCATAACCAGCATATATTTGTTTGGGCAGGGGGAACAGAAAGTTTTAAAGCCTGGAAGGCAGCCGGATTTCACCCTGTTGAGGTAGCGGCTCCTGATATATTCATATCGCTTCAAACCGGCCTGATCAACACCTTCACCACAACTCCACTGGTTGCTCTCAGCTATCAATGGTTTGCTCTTGCTAATAATATGTGTGATCTCGCCTATGCCCCTTTGTGCGGAGCGACAATTATAACCAGCAAGAAATGGGAACAAATTCCGAAGGAAATGCGGCCGGCACTAATGGCGGCCGCTCGCTCCACTGGAAAGGCCCTAAATCAGGAAATTCGCAATTTAGATAAAACTGCCGTAGAAGTCATGAAGAAACACGGACTGGTGGTACATCCCGTTCCTCGAGACGCAGTAAAAGAATGGAAAAGGATGACGGAAAAATATCTGTATCCTGAACTACTTTCCAGGAAGGTTCCACCAGATATGTTTAACGAGGTTAAGAAACTTCTCAAAGAATACCGAAATAAAAACAGAAAGACAGATTAGATATGAATCGAGGGATTGGTCGTGTTCGGCAGCTTCACGGATTTGAAAACTGGCTGGTATCGGTTGGCCTGTTTCTTATGGCGTTTTTCCCGTTAATAGAGATAGGTTCTCGCGTCATGGGAATCGCAGGCCTTGCCGGAACTACTGATTATGTGCGGCATCTAACGTTGTGGATAGGTTTCCTGGGAGCTGTACTAACCGCACGGGAGGACCGACATTTAAGCCTACATGCCGGGGTTGATTTTTTACCGGAGAGGCTAAAGCGGATTGTAAAGATTGGCTCAACAGTAATTGCAACTGCCGTGTGCGGAGCGTTGGCCTGGGCCGGATTAGAATTTGTTCGTTCGGAATACAGTTCACCAGTTCTGATTGCCGGATGGATACCTCAATGGGTTGCCATAGTTATCATGCCGATCAGTTTTGGTCTTGTCGCGCTGCGGCTGATATGGCATTCCTCGGAACACTGGTCAGGTAGGATTATCGCGGCAATGGGGCCGATACTCGCCGTTGCAATTGGATTGTTGGTTACACCGATGCAGGCGGCAAATCTCCTCATCCCCGGACTAGTCCTGCTGATCATTGCAGGCATTGTGGGGAGCCCCATTTTTTCAATAATTGGTGGAATTGCGCTTCTACTCTTTTTCGTTGAAGGAATTTCAGTAGCTGCTATTCCGGTCGAAGCGTATCGCATTGTTGCTTCACCGATTTTACCCTCAGTCCCTCTTTTCACCCTGGCTGGATACATCCTGGCCGAAGGAGGTGCAAGTCGACGCTTTATTCGTCTCTTTCGCGCCCTGTTAGGTTGGATGCCTGGCGGTGTGGCTGTAGCGGCCGCATGCGTTTGCACCTTTTTTACAACGTTTACCGGAGCATCGGGCGTTACCATTCTTGCGCTGGGGGGGATTCTACTTCCGGTTCTAATTCAAAACGGTTTTAAGAAACGATTCTCTATCGGTTTGCTTACAACGACAGGCAGCCTGGGGCTTCTTTTCCCTCCCTGCCTCCCTGTTATTTTCTATGGTGTCATCTCTCATTCCCCAATAGATAAATTATTCCTGGCCGGGATTATTCCCGGTATGCTCTTGCTAATTGTGATCAGTCTTTTCGGGGTGCAACAGGGACTTCGTTCATCGATTAAACCAACACCTTTTGAGTGGCGGGAAGCGTGCTCCGCACTTTGGGAATCCAAGTGGGAAGTCGCGCTGCCCTTTGTGGCTCTTTTCGGTATTTTCAGCGGGCTCACCACTCTGGTTGAAACATCTGCCATCATCGTCATTTATGCGCTCATCGCCGAATGTTTTATTTATAAAGATCTTCGTATCAAAACCGACCTGATTCCTGTTTTTATCGAAACCGCAACACTTGTCGGCGGCATTCTGATCATTTTAAGCGTGGCCATGGGACTGACAAACTATATGGTTGATGCACAAATTCCACTCCGGGCAGCTGATTGGGTTCGCGCAAATATCGAATCCCGAATTGTTTTCCTACTCATACTTAATCTTTTCCTCCTGGTTGTGGGGTGTTTGATGGACATTTTTTCTGCAATTATGGTGGTTGTTCCATTGATAGTTCCCATGGGAGAAGTGTTTAATATACATCCACTGCATTTGGGAATTATCTTCCTGGCAAATCTGGAACTCGGCTACTTGACCCCTCCTGTAGGCCTGAACCTTTTTCTCTCATCATTCAGGTTTAATCGGCCAATAATCAAGGTTTACAGAGATACAATTCCATTTTTTCTTTTGCTTCTCGTTGTAGTTCTCTTAATTACATATGTTCCATCATTGACCTTGTTCATTGCCGGGAAGTAATTATACTTAATGAAAATTAAAATGTCATAATTTTGGTAACCGCAGTTATGGGTTTTTATCACCGGTCTTTTGCAGGTTGTAACTTTTTACTAATTCAACCACAAACTGCTGAGCTTTTACATCGGGCTCAATGAAATTGACGCCGGTTTGAAAAATATCGGGTCCCAGCGTTTGGGAATAAATGACTTTCCCTTTAATATTGATTAATTCATTTTCAACACTGTTAATTGCCAGCAAAAGATATTCCGTCTCAATGGGCAGATGTGTTTTAAGCTGGAGCCCAATTTTACTGATATTAATTGCATCCCCCATTCCCTCTCTTAGAAGGTTATCGTCCCTGTCCATGCAGACATAAGACAATAGGCCGCCTGTCCGTACTCTTGTATGTTTTCTTCTTTCCGCCGATAGGATGTCTTTCTTGGCCCTCAATGAAGGGGCGCCATATCCTTCAATGGATATTGATTTTTCAGCGGCATATTTTCCAATAACTTCCATTAGCTCCTTCATGCTTACCGGTTTGGCTAAGACAGGGTACCCGCCTTGAATCGAACCCTGTTCCTTCGCCTCATCTTTTGTTATGACCCCGGATACAAAAACGATAGGGATATCCCTGGTTTTCTCATCAGCCTTCATTTGAGTCGCCACCTCGCCACCATCGACATCCGGCATCATGATGTCGAGAAGCATCAAATCAGGCTTGAATTGCTTTGCGGCGGTAAAGGCCCGAGAGCCTTTAGTTTCTATGCGGGCTTCGTATTTGTCTGTCTTTTCAATGAACAGTTTTAACGCCGTTGCGCTATCTTCTTCATCATCGATAATCAATATTCTTTTCTTCTCCACCATTCCAATACCCCCTAATCGTTTTTCTTCCTGAGAACATAGTGCTTGTATCTCTTTTATTCAGCAAACTTATAAGGATCTATGCTGTTGATTTCTTGATCAATTTTTTTGCCAATAGACTCGCGAATTTCATCGGTTAAATAGTAGAGCCAGGCCTTTTTGTATTTCAGCTTCTCATAGCCGAATGCCAGAAGGGGCTCAATAAATCGATCCACATACATATAGATAAATTTGAGAGTCGGCAGTATGTTTGCAGTTATATCCTGTTCATACGCAATTTCCCACCCATGTTTTTCTACGGCACCGAGAAAATCATTGAGCATATGGCCCGATTTATTGACTGTCTCTGTCTTGACTCTGAAATAGTCGGCAATTATCCATTGACCGCCGGGCAGCAGAATATCTTCAACTTTTGCAAAGGCTTCGTCCAGATTTATGTACTGTAACGATTCCGAATTAATTATGGTTCCATATTTTGTTTCGGTTGAAAACGGTTCGAATTTTGTATGGTGACAGGTGAGCCCGGGATATTTTTTCGATATATGCCGTTTCTGATTCTCATCCGGAGTCAGCGCCTCGACGTTAATGCCGTTTTTCATCAGCATATTTGACAATCCGCACATTCCGCAGCCGACATCAAGAACAGGCAGGCTCTTCTGCTTTATCAGTTCAATAATTCTTTCCGAATAACGGACCTGTGCCTCTTCAATCGCATTTATCGAAATATTATCCGGCGGTATTTCCGCATCCTCAAAATATCCGTAATGGAGCATATCATTCTTGAGTATCTTGGCGTAGAGCATCAGTTCCAGGTCTTTACTTGCTCTGCTGCTGCGCGGGTTTTGTTTATGATAGAGATAAGCTTTAAACAGTTTTACCGGATTTAGAAGTGAAATTTTTTTTTCATGTATAAGTTTTTACCTCAAATAAAGCTCATCGCCGCAGGCGGACGGGGTATCAAAGCTGATTAATATCTGTTTTTTAATTCGAAGAACACATCGTTTCCCCCCGAACTCATTCTCCGCTTGTTTACCACACTGCAAGCGGATCGGCTATTAAAAATCGTAATAAAAATCCTCATTTTATGATCGATGCACTCTAAGTATGTTACCTATAAATTTTTTGCCAGTTTGAGCTGATTTTTTAATATGCTTAATTTAAACAGCGGCTGAGTCAGATTGTGGTGATCTTTGATAAACGGCACGTAAACCAGGAGATAGCTTTTGGGGGTGATTTTTATTTCATGCAATCTCGGGAATTGAACGTTGCGGGGTACAATAAAATTGGCCAGTGTAATCTTAAGGCCCTCAACGGCTTCTTCAACCGGCAGGGTCACCGGATAAAGGTCGCCGTTGGGCAGTTCGGCAACCAGAGGTTCCTGCGGCTGGGAAAGGGTTACTCTGGTCATCAAAGGCAGAAACGTTTGAGGCCGGATTTTAAAACCGAGGCTCCAGAAACAGAAATGAATCCCGTGCCAGTGATCTTGCACAACCCTTGGCAGATTGGCAACTTTGACCAGGTCCGCATAAGAATCAAGATTGATTCCGGTGATATCGGTTTTGATGCGCCAGAAGGGTAGATAGATGATGTTTTGATCATCAGCGGCTGCTATCTGGCCGAATTTCAGCCTCTGCAGGCGATCCTTGCCGGGTTGCCAGGCCGAATTGCAGTTACGGCACAACAGGACCAGCGAATCCTTCTCACCTTCCAGATCCCATCCGCAATTCGGACACAACGTCGATAGAAATTCCAGGTGCCAGTTCGGTCGGGTGCCGCCGGCCATCATATTTTCGATGTCTTCCGGAACCTCCTTTGCGGTCGGTTCATTTAAAACGGCGTCATAGAGCCGGCCCTCCAGGTAATACGGCGCGTAAATCAGGCTCACATTCTCGCCGATGTGGGCCTGATAATAGACCGGTTTTGGTAGTTGTGATTGAAACCGCTCTTCAAAATTCTGCAGGACCCGGCCGAATGATTGTCGGGGGGGCAGAAAGCTGCCTTCGTCTTCAGGCGAGACAAAGCGCAGTTTCAGGGTCTGGCTGCGAAACCCCAGCGAGTGCGGGAAACAGGTGGACTCTATGGCCTGGTGGCTGACATCGATGAATTTTTCCCTGACAGCATCGGACACGCAGGAAAAAAGCATGCCCTTAAATCTCCAGTAAGGGAAGTAAATCAGCTTCTTTCCCTGCGGTGCGGCATCGGGCAACCGGTAGCGGAAACAGTTACCGGGCATCAGGTAAGACTTCACACGGCAGAATTCGCAGGTAAAAAGGCGATCTGTTTCCGTTAAGGTAGCCGGTGCACCGCATTGCGGACACTGGTGTTCGATAAGTAGATTAAAGTTTTTCACCGCACTGATTACAATACATAGAGCCGTCCAGGTTTTCGGTGCCGCAATTCGAGCAGGACCGGGGCTCGGGTTTTTCTTCAACCGCATGTCCGCAGCGGGAGCAGAATTTTGCATTGGGTGTCAGGTTTTTCCCGCAGCTTGTACAACGGGTAAAAACAATCTGCTGGTGGCCGCATTGCGGGCAGAATTTCGCATCCACCGTTACAGGACTCTGACACTCCGGACACGAATACGATTGGGATTCGGCATCCGGTTTTGCTCCGCCTTTGGTCCCGGTGAAATACTGGGCAAACATTGCCGGCAGCATCAGACCCATACCGGCGCCCATGCCCATGCCTGCGCCGGAGTCGCCCTCCGCTTCGGATGCTTTCTCCATCGCCATGGCGGCCTTCATCTGCATCAGTTTGTTCATATCCTTGAATACGCCCATGCGGCTGCGGTCATCGATGGCTTCCTGTACTTCAGGGGGAGGGGTGATCGAATTGATGTAGATGTGGGTCATTTTGATCCCGAAGTGACTGAAATCCTCTGTTAACCGGCTGGCAAGGCCGTCGGAAAGCTCATCATACCTGGCAGGCAGATTCAAAATGGAGTCTATCGTCTCTCCCATGTAGTCGTTGAAACGGGAAACGATTACCCGGTTGAGATATTCTTCTATTTCGGCGGTGGTGAACATACCCTTGGTGCCGACCATGCTGTTGATAAACAAAACGGGCTGCACGATCTGCAGGTTAAATACGCCGAATGCGCGCAGGCGAATCAGGCCCAGCTCCGAATCTTTAAATGCCACAGGATCCCGCGTGCCCCATTTGAGGTTTGTAAAAATTTTCAAGTTGATAAGATACACTTCCGCCCGCAGAGGGCTTTTCATGGCCCAGGGGAGGCTGACGATTTTGGTCAGGATCGGAATATTGGCTGTTTTTAACGTATGGCGCCCGGGACCGAAGGCGCCCACCGCTTTGCCTTTGTAAAAAAAGATACCGGCCTGGCTCTCCCGGACGGTCAGCTGAGCCCCGTATTTGATTTCTCCGGACCCTTCTTCCGGGATCCGGTGTACGAGCTCCTGACCGGTTTCATCAAACCATTCGATATTTTCCAGAAAAATAACATTGTTCATACCCATGACTTTTTCTCCTAACCCGGTTATAGTGGTTGTCAAAAAAACGTTCCGGTATTCTAATGTTTTTTTCTACAACCTCTTATACCGCAATTCCGTATATCGGAACATAATTATGAAAAGCGGTATAAACCGGAACCAAATAAAAATTTCACGATATCATCATCTTTTTCTCCGCAGTTGATATTTACGTATCGCCCGGTTATGGTCCCGCAGATTCGTTGAAAACTTGTGGGTGGTGTCTTTTTTGGAAACGAAAAAGATATATTCAGTGTCGGCGGGGTAGAGCGCCGC
>DAOVBC010000219.1 GCA_030670715.1 Deltaproteobacteria bacterium
GCTGTTATCGACAGAACCCTGGAAAAAGATCGTGATAAACGCTATCCGAGAGCTTCCCGGATGAGGGACCAACTGAAAGAGATTCGCAAGAAGGTACATGCGGTAATTTCAAAAAAACGGGCGCAGGGCCAAAATGCATAATCGATTTTACTCGATTTCCATCCATGTCAAGAACCGCAAAGCTTGACCCCCGTAACTTTTTGTTATATAAATAATATTTGTGTCTTTCGGACGATACGGATTAGGCTTTACTGTAATCCTCCCGAATTTATATAGTGGTTGTCAAAAAAACGTTCCGGTATTTTAACGTTTTTTTCTACAACCACTTATACCGCAATTCCGTATTTCGGAACATACTTATGAAAAGCGGTATAAATTAGAGCCATCCGAAGATCTTAGGGCTCACTCAAAAATAACTTCACATTTTTAACGTCGATGTATCCAGCCTGGCTGTGTTGCGAAAACTCGCAATCCGCCGAGGCGGATTACTGCGTTTTCGCGCCTTGCCAGCCGGGCGTCTCAACGCAAAAAATTGCGAACTTATTTCTTCGTGAACCCTTACTGTATTAATATAAACGCTTCAACCGCATCGAACATGTTTTTCATCGAATCAGCCGGCGTTACCGATATCGGCAGGAAAAGAAAAGGCAATGAAGATTCTCTTCTGGTTGCCGACGACCTGGGTCTCTATGTCGTCGCAGACGGAATGGGTGGTCATCGTGCAGGAGAAGTCGCCAGCCGACTGGTGGTAGAGTCCATCCGCGACTATATAAAACAGTTTAAGGAAGGAAAAGATGTAGATGAACCTGCGGATGCCGACTCGTCTCTTTCCAGAGGAGCCAACCGGGTACTTGCCGGTATTCAGCTCTCCAACCGGGTGGTCCATGAGATTGCAAACAGTAAAAAAGACTATCAGGGAATGGGGTCCACGGTTTCGATCCTTTTTTTTAACGAACAGACCCTGATAGCTGCCAACGTGGGAGACAGCCCGATTTATCTTGTCCACAGAAACAAGATCGAGCTTCTCTCCGTTCCCCACACCGTCGTGGCCGAACATGTGGCCATAGATCCGGAAGGCGCCGATCAACTTGGAAACGAATTCCGCCATATGCTCACACGGGCTATGGGAACCGAGGAAACCGTAAAAGCAAATATATGCGAAATACCTTACTTTATGGATGATACCCTGGTTATCAGCTCCGATGGTCTGTCTGATCTTGTCACACCCGAAGAGATCATGGAGATTGTAAGCCGCGATCGCCCTGAGATAACCTGCCAATCTCTGGTGGATCTTGCCAATGAGCGCGGCGGGTTAGACAATACAACGGTGATCGTACTTAAAGTAAACAAAGCTCGAAGCAATAACGGCAAAATAAAGAGTCTGATAACACGGGTGACAGAAGCATTTTCCAGAATGACTTCTAAACAGAAAAGCGAAGAATAAGAGGGTGAGAATATGCCGGTTCTAACGTTAAAATTTAAAAACAATAAAATATCAGATCTTCCGCTTGAAAAGGGAAATTCCATCACCATTGGACGCCGCAGTAACAACGATGTCGTTATTGAAAACCTGGCGGTGTCCGGACATCATGCCAAAGTGGATTCGGTTGGGGACGGCTTCGTATTAACCGATCTGCAGAGCAAAAACGGTAGTTTTGTCAACGAGCAGCTTGTTACTTCCCATTGGCTCAAGCACGGCGATATCATCAATATCGGCAAACATACCCTTGTCTTTGCTTATCGTGAGGACGAATCACGACCCCAGGAAGAAGCCGGGGAGATGGACCAAACAATGGTCATGGAAACCACCAAATATCGCAGCATGGTGGCTAAAAGTGCACCCAAGGCCGCGTCAGCCGCCGCGAAGCCAAAACAACCCACCGGTGTTCTGACATACCTTGCCGGAGGTGACGGTGAGGTGGCACTGTCAAAAAAACTGATAAAAATTGGTAAAGACGTTTCCTCAGATATTGTTGTCAGCGGATTGGGTGTCGGACAAACTGCGGCTACCATTAGCGTACGGCCGAATGGGTATTATATCAGTCGAGTGGGAGGTCTTTCGAAAGTAAAAGTTAATGGGAACTCGGTAAAGGAGTCCGTCCCGCTCAAAGAGTTTGACGTGATTGAGCTTGGATCGGTGAAAATGCAGTTTTTCACCAAATGAACATTGTATTTATTCATTATCATTTAAAAACCGGCGGCGTTACCACTGTATTGCGTCAGCAGGTGGAAACAATACAGGACTCATGCCGGGTCCTGGTCCTGACCGGCACACCGCCTGAATCAGATTTCCCGGCTGAAACCTGTGTCATCGACGGACTTGACTACGACGATCCTTCCAGGAAGGCACCTGCGCCTGAAGACATTGCGGAATCGATATCTGAAACAATTCATTCTCATTTCGGCGGTTCCTGTGATATCGTCCACATTCACAATCCCACTCTTGCCAAGAACAGATCTTTTTTAAAGATTCTAAGGGCGCTTCAGAAAAATGGCTTTACTTTTTTTCTGCAGATTCACGATTTTGCCGAAGACGGGCGTCCGCTGGTGTACTTTCATGAAGCATACCCGGCCGACTGTCATTATGGTGTGATTAACTCCCGCGACTATCGGCTTCTGATCCGGGCCGGATTAAAACCGGAAGGGCTGCACCGGGTTTTCAACACCGTTAACGAATTCGATTTTCCATCGCTAAAGCCCCCGACCGTTGATCGCATTTTGTATCCTGTTCGTGCCATTAGAAGGAAAAACATCGGTGAAGCGATTCTGCTGTCTCTTTTTTTTAAAAACCGGGAAACGCTGGCCATCACACAGCCGCCCAACAGCCCGGTTGATTTCCCCGGTTATGAGAGCTGGAAGGGGTTTGTGAGGGCAAACCGCTTGAACGTGGAGTTCGAGGCCGGAATGACCCGCGATTTTGCAGAACTGGTACAGACGTCCCGGTTTCTCATCACCACCAGCATTACGGAAGGATTCGGCTTTTCCTATCTGGAGCCATGGCTCGGTGACAAGTTGCTGTGGGGCCGCAAACTGCCGGAGGTATGCGCCGACTTTGAGGCCAACGGAATACGGTTGGACCATCTGTATACAAGCCTTAAGGTACCCCTGGACTGGATCGACCCGGAAAAGCTGTATTTAAACTGGGCCGCCTGCGTTAGAACAAACAGGGAACTGTTTCACTATCCCCTGGATGACGAGAAAATCCGAACTTCTTTTGCGGCGCTCACGGTGAATGATCGGGTAGATTTCGGCGTTCTTAATGAACACTTCCAAAAAAAGATCATCTCTAAGGTACTTACCGGAAGGGCCGCTGCCGAACATCTCATCCGACTAAACCCGTTTCTTGTTGCACCCGGTGATGTATCGAACCCGGATCAGCTGATAGAAAACAACCACAGGAATGTGCTGAAACATTACAACCGGACGAGTTACAAAAAAGTACTGATGGATGTTTATCGGCACGTGGCGAAAGTAAAAGTCCGACAACGAATCGATAAAATGACCCTTCTCAGACACTTTTTAGATCTGAGACAGTTCAGCCTGCTCAAGTGGTGTGACTATGCTGAATGAGGAAGCCATCAAAAAATATCTGTTACCTCTGTCTCCGCTTCCGACAGACACTGCCCCGTTCGGAACTATCGATGCCGGGACACTGTGTATCCTGTTCGATATTTACGGCACTCTGTTTATCAGCCGATCCGGTGATATCGGAATGGCCAAAAATAATATGCAAAACCTGGGGAAATTGGAACGGTTGCTCACCCGGTACCGCATTGCCGGATCCGCCCGGGATCTGCTGGAAGATTTTTTTAAACAGATTGAAAAAGAACATATCAGAGTAAAAAAAAACGGGGTTGAATACCCCGAAGTGGATATCATCCGCATATGGATGCAGGTGCTGAAAACCAATGAAACGGAAGCGCTTCGGGAATTCGCCATCGAATTTGAAATGATCGTCAACCCGGTCTATCCGATGCCGCACCTGTCGGAGCTACTTGCTACCTGCCGACAAAAAAACATTCGGATGGGAATCATTTCAAATGCACAATTTTATACGCCTCTGCTGTTTGAATGGTTTCTGAACGCAAATCTTACAGAGCTTGGATTCACTCCGGAACTTGTCTTTTTGTCTTACCGCTACGGACAGGCCAAACCTTCCGGGCTTCTTTTTCAGCAGGCCGTTGATCAATTAAAGGCCCTGGGAATTCCCGCACGATCGGTTCTCTACCTGGGAAATGACATGTTAAATGACATCTATCCGGCGCATGCCGTCGGTTTTCAAACGGCACTGTTTGCCGGGGATGCACGCTCTTTGCGATGGCGAAAAAACGACCCGCGGTGTCAGGATCTGTCTGCCGATCTGGTCATTACCGACCTGATACAGCTTGTTGACCTTCTGTCCTGATATCGGATCCAGGCAAACGGATACTTGATCCGCCGGATAAGAAGGACTATTTTAATCGAATTGGGTTTTGAGCTATTGGAATTGGCCTTAATTCCCGAAAGGGACGCTCCTCGAAGCCCGAAGCCCGCTCATTTTTACCGTGAGGATTTAACGATGCAGCAGCGCACAGGGAAAAAATCGGCTGAAAAACCGGCGAACCAGGGACCCGGCCTTTCCGGACAATCCTACCGACCGGGGGCCAGCCCCGAACTGGATGCGTGGTTTACGGCATTTTTTATTGAAAACCACCTTGATCATTTCACCCACCCCGAGCACGCCGCGTCGCCGGAACAGGTCAGATTCATGATCTACACCGAAGAAGATGAACGCTACTACCCTTGCTCTAAACGCATGTTCACTGCCATCATGGGTAGGAAAAAATCA
>DAOVBC010000298.1 GCA_030670715.1 Deltaproteobacteria bacterium
GTATTCAAAGAGCTTCTGATTCGAAACCGGTAGACTGGGAAAGGATTGATCATATCGGCCGGTTCGTAGCAGATTACTGCGGATCAAAAAGTGGAATACAGGTCACACCCCACAGTGCCCATTCATCTCCCGGCCTGGGGATTTTTTTGAGATCTGCGCTTCGATTGCGGCTCTGGTGTCCGTATCTAAGTCCAGGTGGTACAATCTCTGGTCCGCCACCGCCCGAAGAGACCTTGGTGGAACTCTCTCATGGTACAGATCGGCGATGTCAGGAAGCGCTCCTCGATTGAACCCAGTTGCGCGATAATCTTTTGCTCCGCCGTCTCACCGTCTAAATCTCCATCCATGAGAAGAGCGACAAGACAAAACCCTTTGGAATTTGATTCGGCCCCGGGCTTCATTCTTTCCCATTTTAACTGCATGCAAAAATCCTCTGCGGGAAACGAACGCTTCTCTCTATAACATACGGGGAATACTACATTGTGACATGCACCTATTACGTCGTATGGGTGCCAGCTGTCAACAAAAAATCCAGAGCCGGTTTTACCGCTTGTCAATGCCATGGGAACAATTACGTTAATTTTATTCGGGCGGATGTACGTGTTCACGGGGCAGCGCACCCCGTGAACACGTACGGGCGGACTTCCGCCTTCTATTCCGCCAGCAGGGTTAAAAAAGCATTCAAATGATTTTTTACAAGCGAAAAATGTCCTTCGCCGGCGTAAAAGGTTGCCACGCAATCCGGAATACTCACCGCCATATGCCGGCCCATTGCACAGGGAACAATGGCATCTTTTTCCCCGTGCCACAGATGGACCCGTATCTGAATCTCTCCCAAACCAAACCCCCAGGGAGTTATATAAATATTTAAATCCCGGATAGCTCCGGCCGGACCCGAACGCATCGATTCTCTGAAAGATGTTGTCATGATCTGCCGGATCTCCGGAGTTCTCATTGCGGTTCTGTCCGGCTCTCGAGCCCTTCGGGCCATAAAGGCCAGAACTTTTTGTGGAAAATATCGCAGGAAAAATGCCGCAGGTATAAAGGCGAGTTTTGCAAACATCGGTACGCGTCCGATCAAACGCAAACCGAATCGGTTGATCCAGGTCATCCCAAAAAGGTCCCGTGGTGTCCGGATCGGTCCTAAACCGCATACGATCCCGGCAGCGGTCAAACGATCGGGGATTTTATAGGCGCATGCGGCGGCGTATGGAGCGCCGCCGGATGCACCCAGTACAGCAAAGCGATCAAAACCGAAATGATCTGCCAATTCGACCACGTCATCTGGCCAGTCGGTCAACTTTCGACCGGGCTTATTATCGGAGGTTCCGTAGCCGGGCCGATCAATTCCGATCAGGTGAACATTTTGGCGGATTGCGGACTGACTCACGAGCATCACCTCCAGGCGCGAACCCGGAAATCCGTGAAAATAAAATACCGGTGAGCCCTGTGGGTCGCCGCATTCCATATACCCCAGAGCGCGACCGTCATTCAGTCGGATAAGTGATGCTGCAGGTCCAGTCATTAAATTAACGTCTCGGCGTTTTTTAAATCCTCTGTTTATGTTTTTTTCGATCCAGGGTTGGTTTACCCGCCTGCCACGCCGGTTGATGTCGTGATTATAACAAGAACTCTAAAAAAATAATAATGCCCAAATTAATGATACGGTGTCAAGGGCAATGGCGGGCAGGTCCCATGAACCGTATTATTTTTCAACTGGATGGAACACGAATTTACCCAATATTCCATCATTCCATCATTCCATTATTCCAATTGGGAGCGAAGCGAACTAAGTTCATGGTTGTCAAGGTACCGTTCAAGGATTATCGTAAAAAGACAGACTTTATAGAGATGGGTTATAGTCAAATCAATTAAACGTTGTCTCAGGAGATAAGAAAAATTTGAGGAGAGATCCCTATCGCAGAATTGCAAGATTCTACGACGTGCTGATTGAGCCTTTGATGCGGGTACTGAGGGTGATCGGTATGAAGTTGCAGCCCCCGGCAGAAGGTATGCGGGTTCTCGAGGTGGGATGCGGAACCGCAACATTTCTTGATCTGTATGAGCGGAAAGGGTGCATAGCAGTAGGCATCGATAGTTCATTGGCTATGGTTGACACGGCCAGGCGAAAGCTGATTGGTCGTGCCTCGATTCACATAGGTGATGCCTCGAGATTGCCCTATGGCAAGCGGGTGTTTGACCTTATTATTATGTCTATGACTCTCCACGAAATGCCTTCGTCGGTACGCCCGACGGTATTGAATGAAGCCTGTCGGGTTCTTAAAGAAAGTGGTCGAATTTTAATTATCGACTACCATCACGGTCCCCCGCGTTCTCCTCTGGGGCATGTCTCGAAAATTTCAAGCTACTGGATTGAGTTTGTCGCCGGAGGCGAACATTTCAGGAACTACCGCAATTTTCTGGCCGCCGGAGGACTGCCGGCACTTATCGACCCCCATCAACTGTCCATCGTAAATGAAAAAATTGTCGGATGGGGCAATATTGCACTTTACTTACTGAGCTTGAAATCGACCTGAACATTTCATGAAAAAAACCAGATATTGATGTTTTTTCCTCTTGACGTACAACATATAGTGTGATATTTATATTTCTCGTCCTTTTGGAACTGTTGAGCAGGTAACCTTTTTAACAGCAGCTCTGCCGGCGGTGGCTATATCAGCGAATACGATCTAAACATTACCAGCCCAACCACTGCTGCCGGCAATTCCAGATCATTCAAATGTACGACTTCGACACAGGAGAAACCCGCCCTCAGGCAGGAACAGGAGAGATCAATGGGCCAACATCGAAAAATTTTAATCACCGCAGATGGACATTTTGATTTAGATGAATACCGCTGGGATGACCATCGGTTTTCGGATATGCTGACCAGAGAGAATCCGATCGACACCGATCAGGCCATGAATATCAGTCGTTTTCTGCGAGAAGAAATTCTTAAAATGGAACGCGACACAATTACTTCAGCCGTTATCGAAAAATTAATCGGGTCTAAAATGAGTGAATACGGATTTACACCGTCATCTCCGCTTCAACTGGATAAATCCATATTTGTAAAAAACGGACCGGTTCTTTCCGGAAACGCGAAAACGGTTTTGGAACGAAGGTATCTGAAAAAGGACCCGGAAGGAAAAGTTGTGGAGACCCCCAGGGAGATGTTCCAGCGGGTTGCCCGGCATATTGCCCGGGCGGAAGAAAACTATGCAGACGCGTCACCGACGGAAAAGATAGCGGAGCTTTTCTACAAAATGATGACCGAATTTACCTTTTTACCGAACTCACCGACCCTGATGAATGCCGGGCGCAGCCTGGGACAGTTGGCTGCCTGTTTTGTGCTGCCGGTTGACGACAGCCTGGACGGAATCTTTGCCGCTTTGAAAAATGCAGCGCTCATTCATAAATCGGGAGGTGGAACCGGATTTTCGTTTTCGCGCCTCAGACCCAGAG
>DAOVBC010000312.1 GCA_030670715.1 Deltaproteobacteria bacterium
ATCGGCGATATGGTCAGAGCCCAAAAAAGACTGCTGGAACATCTCGGTATCGAAAAAGTCCTCGCGGTCATCGGAGGGTCTATCGGCGGCATGCAGGTTCTCGAATGGTGTGTCCGCTATCCGGACATGGTGACCGCGGCCTTACCCCTGGCAACAACCACCAAGCACTCGGCTCTGGCCATTGCATTTAACGAAGTTGCCCGGCAGGCCATCATGGCGGATCCCAACTGGAACGATGGCGATTATTACGAAGGACCGCGGCCGGATACGGGCCTGGCGGTTGCCCGCATGATCGGTCACATCACCTACCTGTCGGATGAAGCCATGCGCCGCAAATTCGGTCGCCGGTTGCAGGATAAAAGCGATTTTTCATTTAACTTCGGTGCCGATTTCCAGGTGGAGAGTTATCTTCGCTATCAGGGCACCAAATTTGTCGAGCGCTTTGATGCCAATTCATTTCTGTATATCACGAAAGCTGCCGATTATTTCGATCTTGAACGACAGTACGGTGACGGTTCGCTGGTTAAGGCCTTTTCCGGGACAAGGGCGAAGTTTCTTGTTGTTTCATTTACTTCTGACTGGCTGTACCCGACCTATCAGTCCAAAGCGATGGTTCAGGCGATGAAAAAAAATGGTCTGGACCTAAGTTTTTGTGAAATCGAGGCTCAGTGGGGCCATGATGCATTTCTTCTGCCCAGTGAGCGACTGACATCCTTAATAAAAGGCTTTCTGAGCCGTGTCTACACTGAAATTCGACAATAATAAAATCCGGTTTGATCTTCAAATCATTGCTTACTGGATAGAACCGAACACCCGGGTGCTGGATCTTGGCTGCGGGGAAGGGGATCTGCTGGACCTGCTGAAAAAAAATAAGAACGTAAACGGAACGGGGATCGAGCACAATGAAACCCGGGTGGCCCGATGCATTGAAAAGGGCGTCACGGCCTTGCAGGGCGACATCAATGAGGAGGTACGGGATTATCCCGAGGGCGCATTTGACTATGTTATCCTGAGCCAGACCCTGCAGCAGGTTTATGAGCCGGAGGCCCTTATCCGGTCGATTCTGCGAATCGGTAACAAGTGTGTGGTCAGTTTTCCGAATTTCAGCCACTGGCTGGTCCGCTGGCAGCTACTGCTGTCGGGTTACGCCCCGGTCACCCGGCAACTGCCCTACCAGTGGTATAATACGCCCAATATCCGTGTCATCACGCTTAAAGACTTCAGAAAATTCAGTAAAACCGTCGGATTTCAAATTCTAAAAGAAGCGGCGATCAGCATACAGAACCGCAAAGGTAAAACCGTTCAGTTCATGGCGAATTGGCGCGCATCATATGGTATATTTCTCATAGGAAAAGAATAGCCGGTACCGACTATTTTTTATCTGTAAACCGGAAACGCCAGGCAAAGCCCGACGACGGCAGCCGATACTTCTTGCAGCACTTCTTTTCGGTGGTCATGTTGCAGCGCTTTATCAATTAAACCGGTTATACGCACAACTTCGGCGGGACCCATGCCTCTGGCGGTAACCGCCGTGCTGCCGATTCGAATACCGCTGGTCACACTGGGAGGCTGCGGATCACGGGGGATGACATTGCGATTGAGAATAATCCCCACCGATTCCAGAACCGATTCGGCCCGGCTACCCTTGAGCCCCCAGGGTCGCAAATCGACCAGCACCAGATGATTTTCAGTCCTGCCGGATACAATACGATAGCCTTTTTTAGCAAATTCACCTGCAAAGCAGGCCGCATTTTTAAGAATGTTCTTTTGAAGGGTTTCAAATTCTGAGGCCATCGCCAGTTTGAAGCAAACCGCTTTAGCCGCTATCTGGTTCAGTGCGGGTGTTCCCTGACTCCCTGGAAAAACGGCGCTGTCTATTTTTTTAGCATACTTTTTCCTGCTGATGATAACCCCGCCTCTACCGCCCATCAGGGTTTTATAGGTGGTGAAGGTAACAAAGTCGCTATACGGCACCGGACTGGGAATCACACCGGCTGCAACCAGCCCGGCAATGTGGGCCATATCCACCAGGAGATACGCGGAGATGTCATTTGCGATCCGGGCCAGCCTTTCATAATCGATGAGCCGGGCGTATGAACTTGCTCCGGCGACGATCATCTTCGGTCTGTACTTCTGCGCCAGGTTACCGACTTCCTCGTAATCGATCACTTCTGTCTCAGGGTCTACGCTGTAATGCTGAAACCGAAAACACTTACCGGTTATCGAAGCTGCAGCCCCATGGGAAAGGTGCCCGCCATGGGACAGCTTCATGGAAAGAATGCCGTCTCCGGGCTGCAGGACGGAAAAATATACTGCCAGATTAGCCGATGACCCGCAATGCGCCTGGACATTGACATGCTCGGCCTTAAACAACTGTTTTCCCCGCAATATTGCCAGTTTTTCCAGGGCATCAGCATACCGACAGCCGGCATGAAACCGCTTACCCGGGTATCCTTCCGCAGCTTTTGTATTAAAAATCGATCCCAGTGCCTCCATAACAGACGGCGGTGTAATACTCTCGGCCGCAATTAAATCCAGGGTATTATTTATCCGCGCCTCTTCATTGTTAATAAGCTGCGCGACTTCCGAATCATGCCGGGATAACCACTGCATTGTTCCCCCTTACACATTGTCGGTTAGGAGCAATCACCTAAAATCCAAGATTTTCGGTGAAAATTCCAAATTCCAATCACCAAATCCCAAACAAATCCTAAATCCATATGTCCTAATGATTAAACCAGTATACGAATGTGACCGGCATTTGCAATTGGAAAGAGATACAAATGTAATGAAAAATTGAATGATTCACCACAGTTTGCCAAAAAGAGGTTGATCAGGTAAGTGAGCCCGTCGGGGCGCACAACATAAAAGGGCGATTCCGTTGGAATCGCCCTTTTATTGAGGGAGAGTTTT
>DAOVBC010000296.1 GCA_030670715.1 Deltaproteobacteria bacterium
GTGGGGGAGACCGCGGCTCCCGCATGATTTTCGCGGGAGAACGCGGAGGGGGCAGGAATGCCCCCGCGGCTAAGTCATTGAAATGACCAGACACGTAGCCACCGGAGTGAATCGGGGCAGCGCACCCCGTGAACACGTACCCTGATATAAAGGAGTGATAAATGAACCATCATAAGTATCCCCATTTACTGGCGCCGCTGGATCTTGGATTTACCACCTTAAAAAACAGGGTGTTAATGGGATCGATGCACACCGGGCTGGAAGAAGCCCCGAACGGTTTTATCCGGCTGGCGGCCTACTATGCTGAACGGGCAAGGGGTGGTGTCGGACTCATCGTTACCGGCGGCATATCTCCCAATGAGGAGGGATGTATTGCCGAAAATGCAGCCAAACTCACCACCGGTCGAGAAATGGAAGATCACTGCATCGTTACCCGGGCCGTGCACGATGCAGGCGGAAAAATCGCCATGCAGATACTGCATAGTGGAAGGTATGCTTTTCATGAAAAGCTGGTCAGCGCTTCGGCCATTAAAGCTCCGATTAATATTTTCAAACCGCGCCCGCTCTCTGAAACAGAAATTGATGAGCAGATCCAGGACTTCGCCCGTTGCGCCTTTTTAGCCAAAGAGGCCGGCTATGACGGGGTGGAAATCATGGGTTCGGAAGGCTACCTGATCAATCAGTTCATCGTTGCCAAAACCAACACCCGCACCGACCGCTGGGGGGGAGATTTTGATCACCGTATTCGCTTTCCGGTCGAAATCGTCCGGCAGGTGAGGGAAAAAACAGGCACGGATTTTATTATCATTTACCGGCTGTCAATGCTTGATCTTGTAAAACAAGGCAGTGCCTGGCCGGAAGTGGTGGCCCTGGCTAAAAAAATCGAGGCGGCCGGAGTGACGATCATCAATAGCGGAATCGGCTGGCATGAAGCCCGGATACCCACCATTGCAACAATGGTTCCCCGGGCCGCTTTCACATGGGTTACAGCCAGATTAATGGACGAAGTGTCTGTCCCCCTGATCACCAGCAATCGCATCAATACCCCGGAGATGGCTGAAGAAGTACTGGCCAGAGGGAACGCGGACATGATTTCCATGGCCCGTCCGTTTCTGGCCGATCCCGAATTCGTTTTGAAAGCGGCCGAGAACCGGCCTGATGAAATTAATACCTGCATTGCATGCAACCAGGCCTGCCTGGATCATATTTTTCTGGGGAAAATGACCTCCTGTCTGGTAAACCCGCGGGCCTGCCATGAAACCGAGCTGAATTATTCGCCGGCGAAAAAGCAAAAGAAGATTGCCGTGGTGGGTGCCGGCCCTGCCGGTTTGTCCTGTGCCGTGGTGGGCGCCCAGAGGGGACATTCCGTGACCCTGTTCGAGCAGGCCGATAAGATCGGCGGCCAGTTAAACATGGCCGTTCGTATCCCCGGCAACGAGGAGTTTCCTGAGACCCTGCGGTACTTCGGGACACAGTTGGAATTAAAAAATGTGACCGTACGTTTGAAAACGTGTGTCTCTGCTAAAGCACTTATCGAGCAGGGCTATGATGAAATCGTAGTAGCCACCGGTGTGGTCCCCCGGCAGCCGGATATCCAGGGGATCGATCACCCGATGGTGGTTTCCTATGTTCAGGTGCTGGCCGAAGGAGAAAATGTCGGCTCGCGCGCGGCCATTGTCGGTGCCGGGGGCATCGGTTTCGATGTCGCCGAATATATCACCCATTCAGGGGACGCCACAAGTTTGAACCGCGATGCTTTTTTATCGTTCTGGGGAATTGATAAAAACTACATGTCAGCCGGTGGTCTGGCCGAATCCGGCCCGCGACAGCAATCTTCCGCCAGGCAAGTCTACCTGCTGCAACGCAAAGAAACCAAAATCGGTAAAACGCTGGGCAAAACCACCGGCTGGATTCATCGATCAACGCTGAAAAAACGGGGTATCTTCATGATAAACGGGGTAACCTATGAAAAGATCGATGACCAGGGACTGCACATCACCCGCAAAGGGAAACAAGAAATACTGCCGGTTGACACCGTTGTTGTCTGTGCCGGCCAGGAGCCGCAGAGGGATCTTTACCGGGAGCTTGAAAACAGCGGTATGCCGGTCCACATTATCGGGGGTGCAGACCGAGCTGTTGAACTGGACGCCAAAAGAGCCATTGATCAGGGATGCCGGCTTGCCGCCTTCATCTAATACACCAAGGCCTGAGCATAACCGGATATCACTACAGGGATACAACTCCCGTATGATCTATTCGGGCGGAAATCCCAAATGACAAATTTCAAATACCAAACAAATAACAATTTCAAATAACCCAAAAACAAATGCATTTGATACTTTGTATTTTGAAATTGTTTGGAATTTTAATTTTCAAATCCTGAACAATAGTGAAATGATCTGTTATTCTCTAAGACTGTGCCAGTAATAGCGTACAAGGTGGTGTGGTGGACGATGAAAACTTTCGTCAACTGCTGAACTTTTTCGAACTTTCCTGGTCCGGTTATCGGAAGGTGAGAAAAGGGGTTAAAAAGCGGGTGAGCCGTCACATGCAATCCCAGGGCTGCCGGCGGATGGCAGACTATATTCAGATGCTGCGCGACAGTCATGATGCCCGCGAACAATGTGAACGGCTGATGTGTGTTTCAATCAGTCGCTTTTTTCGTGATTGGCAGCTCTGGCTGTTCCTCGAGCAGAGCATGCTCCCCGATTTGCTCCAGCGGGAGCAAAGCAGTATCCGGATCTGGTCCGCCGGGTGTGCGTCCGGTGAGGAGGTATACAGTTTTAAAATCATCTGGGAACGCTTGAGATCCCGTATCGATCGGTTGCCGGATGCTCAAATGCTGGCCACAGACCGTATTCCGGAACACCTCGCACGGGCCCAAACCGGCGTATACACGGCCGGCAGTGTAAAAAAGGTGCCGGAAGAGCTGCTGCAGGTGTTCTTTCACAAACTGCCGGGAAGAAAAGGTTACCGGGTAAGGCAAATCTTAAAGACCGGCATCGTCTGGCAAGTCCATCATTTGCTCACAGCCCCGCCCGGTTCAAACTTTATCCTGATTTTTCTGCGCAACAATCTGTTGACTTATTACCAGGACGAACTGAAAATCACCGCGTTTAAAAATATATTATCCTGCCTGGCACCCGGTGGTTTTTTGGTCATCGGCGCCCATGAAATCCTGCCGGTTGATTCGCCGGATTTACAACCGGTGGTGCCATTTTCATTTGTGTTTCAAAAACAACTGCCTTTCTGATGTATCATCATGCCCTTTCAGGCACAACCAGCAATGAAAAAGGGCCGGCGCCCGCAGGCATTATTCAGCAGGCGGCCGAAACTCGCGGCCAAGTGCGCGTAAAACCAAACACTGCCCGAGTTGACTAGAGAGTAGTGAAAATATTCGGATTTGAATGGTTGCTGGAACGTCCAAGATATTGACACCGTGCATAATATTCGTCATAGTGCAGCAGCAACCCTAATCAAGGAGGTGAC
>DAOVBC010000141.1 GCA_030670715.1 Deltaproteobacteria bacterium
CAATATCGTTACTCGGGGAAACGTACCCCGTGAACACATACAAAGGAACCTATCCTTTTTTTATCCAGTATCGAGTATCTTCTCGTGTATGGCTTACATGTTCTTTATCAAGGTGACGTATTTATTAATCCCGAAGTGGAGGAGTTAAACTCCCAGCCCCAGTTTTTTGCACAACCTTGCAAGTGTTTCCTGCTCGGTTGCTGATAGTACACTCATCTCACCTGTAATCATTGCGGTATGATGGGGAAAAATCCGGCTTATGAGTTTGTTCCCTTTATCTGTCAAATGGACAATAAAGCACCTTCGGTCGGCACTGCTACGCTTGCGCCTGACGAGTCCACGCTTTTCAAGGTTGTCGATAACCATTGTCATATTGCCGCTGCTTCTAAGAATTTTTTGCCCGATCTCTTTTTGAGACCGGGGACCCAGATGGTAAAGTGCTTCCATAACCCCGAACTGGCTCAGGGTCAGCCCGGCGGAAGCCAGATGTCGATGCGCCCGTGCGGTTGTGGATTCAGCGGCTCGCATCAGTTTTAAATAGGTGTTTAAGGCCCTGGCTTCCTTCCCGTTGTCCCTGGATCGTTTTCTCATATACGCCTTAATATTAAATAGTTTAATATCAAACTAATATCAAATTGTATACCTGTCAAGAAATTCCAGGTAAAATTTATTTGAACCTTTCCGAATCGGCCTCGTATCACAAGCCCTTTTTTGGAAACAGTCAGAGATTTCCGCAAAGGACGGTCACTTGTAAAGATATATGTGCAGTAACAGCTATCACTTCCTATTGAAAATATTTTTACAATAGTTAGTATTAGAATTACAGCCGCGAGCATAATCATGTAGACATTTGATGCGGATCTGATCTGCCCGGGGCAGCGACAGGCATTGCGTTTCTCACGGGTGTCAAACTCGCCCCCAAGCGCGCGTAAAGATAGAAATGGCCCCGGTTCAATAAGATGCCGGCGCCTGCGCCAATGCCTGAGCTTGAGCGCGACGTCGCAGTCGGTTTCTTTCTTAACGCGCGCTAAAGGGCTCAGACAGTGACCCCCGGTCGAACCGCAACGCCTGTCGCTGCCCCCGGTTTGAGAGGGGCTACGGTGGTTGTGTCTATCTTATAATGCTCGCCTTAGTAATTGCGGAGCTTAATGAGCACGGCTATCCATTAAACAGATTTGGATAGTTATGGAGGATATTAGTATGACCAGTATAGCAAAGAAAATTACGATGGTATTCGGCGCAGGTTGTTTGGGGGGGCTTGTAAACAGTCTTGCTGTTTGGCTATTCGGGGTGCTTGGTATTACACAGGCATTTGGTGTGAAAATAGCGCCGCAGCTAACCGCACCATGGCTTTACCCCCGCATAATCTGGGGAGGAATCTGGGGGCTACTGTTCTTGCTTCCGCTGATGCAAAAGCGTTTTTTATACAAGGGCTTGATTTACAGCCTGGGTCCCACCCTGGTGCAATTTTTCATTATTTTTCCGATGAAAGCAAATAAAGGGGTTATGGGTCTTGATCTCGGTTCACTTACCCCTCTATTTGTAATTGTTTTCAATGCAATATGGGGTCTGACCGCTGCCATCTGGTTACGTTGGACGAATAAACACTGAAAAAGACCGGACACCACCCTCAGATCCAAAGCAAATGGATAAAGGAAAAAAAGCATCAATCTTGATCCCGGTTGTAACGGCTAACGCAATCATCGATACACTGGCGGCAGTCGCCCCGGTCGTGCTCATCTTTGGAATAATAGTTCACAAAACCGCTGATCCAGTCATCGCCGGTGCGGGGACAGTATTGAATGTACTCGATAAACTGAACCAGCCGGTTAATGGCCGCCCGGTCCATGGCATGCTCCATCCGGCAGGCGTTTTTATCCGCTTTTTTCGGGTCCATTAACAGAACGTTTTGCAGGAAATTTTTTATGATGGTGTGCTTTCGTGTTATTTCCCTGGCGATCACTGCCCCTTTGCTCGTTAACGTGATAAAACTGTAAGGTTCGTAGTTTATCAAGTCTTTTTCAGCCAGGTTTTTTAATGCTCCCGTCACCGACCCGCGCAGCACACCCAGTTTCTCGGCAATATCCTTGACCCGGGCGACTTTGTGGTTTTTTTCAAGCGCCAAAATAGTTTCCAGGTAGTCCTCCAGGCTCTCAGAAAGCCCAGCCTTTTTATACAGCACTTTTCCCTCCATCATTAATAGATAGTTATGAATCACTACCATGTCATGAAATGCAGTACAACTCAAACTAATTTTATCATCTTGATTTTTGTAGTTGACTATGATTATTGTTAGGTATACCAAACAATAATCATATTGAAATGACTTATTTGGATTGCTCAAAAATTGAAACCTGTAATTTTCACCCAGAGCCGGTATTGATAACAGCCTGTTTTAACAATTAATTTTTGGAGGTACACTGAATTGCCTAATCTTATTCGTTCGCTGACTATTGTTGTTATCGTTTTTCTGACTGCAAATTCGACCGCCTTTTGTGAGCAGATTGTGGTCTATTCCGCACGCAAAGAGCACCTGATACGGCCCCTGTTTGAAACCTACACCAGGAAAACGGGTGTAAAAGTCAAGTATATTACCGGCAAAGCCCCGGTTCTCTTTCAGCGGATTAAAGCTGAGGGCAAAAACACCCCCGCCGATATGTTGATTACCGTGGATGCCGGCAATCTCTGGCACGCAGCCCGGGAGGGAGTTTTACAACCGGTCCGATCGAGCATCCTTGAAAAGAACATCCCGGCTCATCTGCGGGATTCCGAAAACAGGTGGTTTGGTCTTTCAGTCCGGGCACGCACAGTCGTATATAGCACCGTAAGGGTCAGACCGGATGAGCTGAGCACGTACGAAAACCTGGCAAATCCCCGATGGAAGGGGCGACTGCTTCTGCGGACTTCCAAAAAAGTATATAATCAGTCCCTTGTGGCCATGCTCATCTTCGAGCATGGTGAGGTCAAAACCGAAAAAATCGTAAGAGGCTGGGCAAAGAATCTGGCCGCCGCGCCTTTTTCAAACGACACCAAGGTGATGCAGGCCATTCTGGCGGGACAGGGAGACGTAGGAATAGTCAATACTTATTACTACGGTAGGCTGTTAAAAAAAGATCCTTCCATCTCCCTGGCCCTGTTCTGGCCCAACCAGGATTCAAAGGGTGTTCATGTCAATGTATCCGGGGCGGGCGTCACTACATACGCCAAACATAAAGTCCGTGCAATAAAGTTGCTGGAGTGGCTTTCTTCCGAACAGGCTCAGAGCCTATTCGCTGATTCAAACATGGAATACCCCGCCAATGAGCGAGTGCAACCGAATCCCATCGTAGCGTCCTGGGGGAAATTCAAACAAAACCCTATTAATCTCAGCAAAGCCGGCGCATACCAGGCAGCTGCCATCCGCCTGATGGACCGGGCAGGCTATAAATAATAATTTGCCGGAGGGCCAGGATGAGTCATTCAATTTGTTTGGCAAGCGCGCAGGCCCCCGGCGACAAACGAGGGCGTCTGCTAAGGAAGATACGCTGTTACCTTGATGGCTGGCGATTGGCAACTATCGCCATATCGCTGACCGTCATCCTGCCCTTAACGGTCATTTTTCTTTTCTTCGGTCATCCGGAGCAGGAAATCTGGCGTCATCTTGTGAACCATCTTCTGGTGGATCTTTTAATCAATACAGCCGTCCTTGTGGGGGGTGTGTTAACCGGCACCTTTTTCCTCGGCGTCAGTCTGGCATGGCTTACAGGCGTCTGTGATTTTCCAGGCCGCAGGATTTTCACCTGGGCTTTGCTGCTTCCAATGGCGATGCCGGCTTATGTGCTCGCATTTGTCATGCTTGGCCTTTTCGATTATTCAGGCCCGGTTCAGTCTTTTTTAAGAGATCTGTCTCCTACCTACAGTATCTGGATGCCGAATATCCGCTCAGCCGGGGGCATAATTACTGTCATGTCTCTTGCTCTCTATCCCTATGTTTATCTACTGGCCCGGAGCGCATTTAAGACTCAGGGCAAAACGGCGATGGAAGCAGCCAGATCACTGGGCTACACTCAACGTGCAGCGTTTTTTAAAGTGGCGCTGCCCATGGCCAGACCCTGGATAACCGGTGGCATGATGCTTGTGCTCATGGAAACTTTGGCCGATTTCGGTGCGGTTTCGATTTTCAACTACGATACGTTTACCACGGCAATATACAAGGCCTGGTATGGCTTTTTCTCTTTGCCGGCAGCAGCACAGCTTTCGACTCTACTGGTGGTCATCGTTTTTTCAGTGATTGTTATCGAGCAGAAAATGCGGGCGAAAATGCGCTTCGGACAGAGCGGCCGCCTGAGCATGGAGTCCGGCAGGATTTGTTTAACCGGCGGGTTGCGCTGGGCGGCGACCTGCTTTGCGTTTGCGGTTGTCCTGGTTGCATTTTTGATTCCCCTGGGCCGGCTCCTCATCTGGTCGGTGCAGATTTTTCCCGAGGAGTTTAATGACAGATACATGGGGTATCTGGGCCGGTCATTGTTTTTTGCACTGTTGGCAACCGCCGTGATCGGATGTTGCGCCTTGCTGCTGTCTTACACGCAAAGGCGTCATGCCGACAAAACCACACATCTGCTGGTGAAAATTTCTACGCTGGGTTATGCGCTGCCGGGTACGGTACTGGCCGTCGGCATATTCATCGTGATCGGTTTGGCCGATAACCTGTTGATCCATCTTGTCAGAGGCATTTCAGGTTTTGAAACCGGCCCGCTTATTCAGAGCACGATTATTACGGTCATTGCAGCATATATGGTGCGATTTATGGCTGTAGGGTTTAATTCTATCAGCAGTGCGATGCACCGGCTCACCCCGAACATTGATGAGGCCGCGGTCAGTATGGGGGTTACAGGTGTTGCCCTGCTGCGGAGAGTACACATACCCATATTAAAAAGCGGCATATTGACGGCTTTGATGCTGGTATTTGTCGACGTGATGAAAGAAATGCCGATTACGTTGATGACCCGTCCTTTTGGATGGGACACACTGGCTGTGAAAATCTTCGAGCTGACATCCGAAGGAGAATGGGAACGTGCTGCACTGCCGGCAGTTGCCCTGGTGTTGGCGGGCCTTTTTCCGGTAATCATTATTTCCAGGGGAATCGAAACCGGTGTAAAAAAAGAAAAAATCACGAAAAGGAAGTTACGATGGAAACTGTTTTAACACTCAGCAGCATAGCTAAAATATTCGACGGAAAACAGGTCATAAGAGATCTGTCCCTCGATCTCAACAAAGGCGAAATCGGTTGCCTTCTGGGGCCCAGCGGTTGTGGCAAAACTACAGTTCTGCGGTCCATAGCAGGTTTTGAGACACTGGATGACGGTGAAATCATCATTAACACTAAGATTGTTTCAACAAGAGAAGGCGGGCTGGCCCCTGAAAAAAGACGTATCGGTATGGTTTTTCAAGATTACGCGCTTTTCCCGCACATATCCGTCCAAGACAATGTTAAATTCGGTCTGAGCCGCCTGCCCGATTCAGGTCAGGCGAAGATTGCTGGAGAACTGCTCGAACTGGTGGGCCTGGCAGATTACCGCGATAACTTCCCCCACGAACTTTCCGGTGGCCAGCAGCAGCGCGTTGCCCTGGCAAGAGCGCTGGCCCCTCGTCCCGATCTGCTGCTGCTGGACGAACCGTTTTCCAATTTGGATATTACACTAAGAGAACGGCTTTCCGTGGAGGTTCGCGATATTCTAAAAAATTACGGGATATCCGCCATCATGGTCACCCACAACCAGTACGAAGCTTTTGCCATGGCGGACGTTATCGGGGTAATGCACGCCGGAAAACTGGAGCAGTGGGATACGGCATATAATCTTTATCACCGCCCGAACAGCCGCGTTGTGGCGGATTTTATCGGTGAAGGGGTATTGCTGTCGGGCAAAGTAACCGGGGAAACACAGGTAAAAACAGCACTGGGAACCCTCAATGGCCAATTCATCTATCCCTGCCGCAACGGCTGTCCGGCGCATGTACTTATTCGACCGGAGGACATCGTTCACAACCATGAGAGCAGTTACAAGGCCCGTATTTTAAAAAAGAATTTTCGCGGTGCCGGTATTCTTTATACCCTCTTGTTACCGTCAAATGAAAAAGTGCTTGCTCTGGTGCCGAGTCACCATAACCACCGGGTGGGCCAGGACATCGGCATTATACCGGAGGTAGATGAAATCATATTATTTGAAGCTGAAAAGTCAAACTTGAGGCCGATTAACCATTTTTGAATGCTTTTATTTGTACGTGTTCACGGGGTGCGTCTCCCCGATTCACTCCGGTGGCTGCGTGTCCGGTCATTTCAATGACTTAGCAGCGGGGGCATTCCTGCCCCCTCCGCGTTCTCCCGCAAAAAACGTGCGGGAGCCGCGGTCTCCCC
>DAOVBC010000262.1 GCA_030670715.1 Deltaproteobacteria bacterium
ATTAAACAAACCGATTGGGTCCTGCTGGAATTTCATCAAGAATCACAGACCCTTGAAAGCATTTTCCGCGAACTGACCAGGGAGAACTGATATGCGGCAGGTTACACACATATTCAGGAAGGAATTCAGCACGTATTTTCTATCGCCCATCGCCTATATCGTAATATCCATTTTTCTGCTGGTGACGGGGTGGTTCTTTTTTACAACTTTCTTTATTCTGAACCAGGCCGACCTCAGAAATTTTTTCAACATGCTGCCGGTCATCTTTTCATTTGTGATACCAGCCGTCACTATGCGGCTTTTCTCGGAAGAGCTCAACGTAGGGTCTTACGAGACCCTGCTCACATTGCCGGTTACATATCTTGACGTCGTTTTGGGCAAGTTTCTGGCTGCAGTGGCATTCGTCGCCGCCATGCTCCTTCCCACAGGCCTCTACGCCGTCACCGTCGCTTTTCTCGGCCAGCTTGACTGGGGACCGGTGGTGGGCGGTTACATCGGCGCCCTTATGCTTGGCGGTGCCTTCTCGGCTGTCGGCCTGTTCGCATCGTCGCTGACGCGCAACCAGATTATCGCGTTTATCATCGGCGTCGCCATATGCTTCAGTCTAACGCTGATTGATCGAATGCTCTTTTTCCTGCCCCGCGGCATGCTGGGATTTCTGGGATATCTGGGAGCGGCACACCATTTTCAAAACATCGCAAAAGGTATCATCGATTCGCGCGATATCCTCTACTTTCTGAGCATATGTTTTATTGGGCTCTATGGCGCTCACGTGGTCATCGCAGAAAAAAATTAAGGAGAATTTAAATAGTGGGTAAAATAAGATCTGAAAAATATCTTAAACTTCTCATCTACCTGACAGTGATCATCCTGATCAATCTGGCCGGCATTACGCTATTTTTTCGGCTCGATCTTACGGGAAATAAAATCTATTCGATTTCAAAAGCCAGTCAGCAGGTGGTGGCCACCCTTTCCGAACCGCTGACCATCAATGTATTTTTTACTAAAAATCTTCCGGCCCCTCACAACAATACCGAGCGCTATCTGCATGACCTGCTGGAAGAATATGGCATTTATGCCAACAGGTATTTTAACTACCGTTTTTATGATGTCAGCCCGGATGAAGGGGATACACGGCCGGAAACCCGCGCAAACCAGGAGCTGGCAAAAAACTACGGTATCAATCCGATACAGATTCAGGTCATCGATGAGGACGAAGTTAAGTTCCAGAAAGTGTATATGGGCCTGGTTCTGATCCATGGTGACCTGATCGAGCGGATTCCGACCATTACCTCCACCGCAAGCCTGGAGTACCAGCTGACCAGCGCCATCGTGAAACTGAACAACAAGATCAGCGCCCTGCTGGCATTAAAAGGCAAAATTGGTGTAAAACTCTTTCTGTCGTCGTCCCTTGAACAGGTGGCCTCGCAAATCGGCCTGCAAAACCTGCCCGAATTACCCCGACAAATTGAAGAAGTTGTCGCCAAACTAAATGAAAAACTGTTCAACAAACTGGAATACACGTACCTGAATCCCTCCAGGGATCAAAAGGCCGTTGACGAGCTGGTATCAAGAAAAATAGATGTTCTCAGCCTCAAATGGCCAAATCTGCCCCGGCAGAATATTACCGCCGGAAACGGTTCCGTCGGTCTTGTCCTGGAGTATAACGACAGAATGGCGACCGTTCAGCTTGTTAACGTTTTGAACCTGCCGATCATCGGAACGCGTTATGAACTGATCGGTGAGGAGGAACTGAAAGACATCATCAACGAAAACGTTGAGTCTCTGATCGACATTAATGAAGACCTGGGTTATCTGGCCGATAAGGGGACGCTGCCGCTCTCACCGCCCCGCGGTGTGAACCCGGCCGCCCAACAGCCCCAGGAGGCGCTAAACAGTTTCCGCACTATTGTTTCACAAACCTATTCCATTAAAAATGTGAACCTGAATGACGGCCGAATTCCTTCGAGCCTGAATTGTCTGGTTATTGCCCGCCCCACTGCAAAGTTCACCGAATATGACCTTTTTCAGATAGATCAGTTTCTGATGCGCGGTAAAAACCTGGCAATATTTCTGGACAGCTTCAATGAAATTTTCACTCAAACCCCCGGGGCCATGGGCCTGATGAATCCCGGGCCCCAGTACATCCCCATTGATACAGGACTGGAAAAACTGCTTTCCCATTACGGCATTAGCATAAAAAATTCATATGTCATGGATGAAAACTGCTACGAGCAGGAAATGCCGCAACAGCTGGGCGGAGGACGAAAGCCGATCTATTTTGCCCCTCTGATTCAAAACCGGATGATCAACAAAGATCTTGCTTTCATGAAGAATATCAAGCAGCTGGTGGTGCTTAAAATATCTCCCCTGGAGCTGATCGGAGACCGAATTAAAGAAAACGGCATATCCGCTCACCGCCTGTTCGCCTCATCGGAAAAGTCCTGGGAAATGCGGGGTCGGATCAACCTGAATCCCAACTTTATCTTTCCGCCCCAGTCGGAAAAGGACCTGCAAAGCTATGATCTGGCCTATCTTCTGGAAGGAGAGTTCCCCAGCTATTTTAAAGGCAAATCCATACCGGTAAAAGAACCGGTTAAAGACGAGGATAAAGCGGCCGGAAACACGTCGCAGAGCGGCGAAGAAAAACCGGACGCAGACCTGGCGTCCGATCAGCAGTCACCTGCAATCCAGGCGGAAATTGAGAGCGAGAGCGGATTTTTGCCTGCAGGAAAGCCGGGAAAAATTCTGCTTATTGCTTCTGCTGAAATGCTCAAAGACAACGTCATTGACCCGCAGGGCAGAAGTGCCAATGCCATTTTCATATTAAACAGCCTTGACGCCTTGAATAACCGCGAGAACATCGCCGTGATGCGCTCTAAGAAACAAAGTTTTAACCCGCTGGTTGATACCGGTCTCGGAACCAAAACTTTTGTGAAAACATTCAATATCGCCGGACTGCCGGTGCTGGTGGTCATTTTCGGTGTGCTGGTATGGTTCCGCAGAGTCTCCCGAAAACGACGCATTCAGGAGATGTTCAAGAAATAAAAGGTTCAAAGTTCAGGGTTTATTGGGTTCATTGGGTTCATTGGGTTAACCGGATTAACCATTTTTTAATTTAGGCATTTTAGGCACTTTAGCGCATTTTAGGCATTTGCCTTTTGGGTTTGCTGGTTCAAGGTTAGTAAAATAGGAAAGCGTTAAAATGAAACTCAAAAAAGAATATATCATTCTTCTGGCCGTTATCATCGGGTTGTCTATATATCTTTTCACCCACCAGACCAACCGGGCACTATACGAGCTGCCGCAGTTGCCAGAGGTGTCAAGTAAAGAGATATCAAAAATAGAAATTTCAGGCTCTGAGGGAAAAATCGTCCTGAAAAAAGCGGATGAATCCTGGCTCATCGGTCCCGAAGAATATCCGGCTTCTAAAAACAAAATCCGACAGATGCTTGAAACCATCGAAGGCCTGACGCTGACAACGCTTATATCCGAATCAAAGGATTATGTTCGATACGATCTGACGGATGAAAAGAAAATCTCTGTGAAGGCATGGATCGATGATACGCTCGAGAGGGAGTTTGATATCGGCAAAACCGCCTCATCCTCCCAGCACACTTTTATCAGGTTATCCGGTGATCCACTTGTATACCAGGCACGGGATAACTTCAGGAATACATTCGACCAAAAGGTCCGGGATATTCGCAACAAGTCCGTCCTTTCGTTTGCTGTCAGCGATATCCGGGAAGTTCGACTTGTCAAGGGAGGCCAATCGCTGGTCTTCAACCGCCGGGAAGTTCAGTCGGAAGACAAAGATAAAAAAGAAGACGATCCGGCAGGAAAAACCGCGCCGAAAGCAATATCGATCTGGCAGACCGCAGACGGTCAAAAAGGAGATGAGTCCAAGCTGAGCAGTCTCCTGGGAACCCTTTCCCAGCTGGATTGTGATAACTATATCACCGATCGGGATAAAAAGGCTTTCACCGAACCGATTTACACCATTCAGGTGAAAGGTACCAAAGACTATAGCCTTTCTATATTCGCCGGCCAAGAAAAAGAGGCGGATACCTATCCGGCGATCTCCTCAGAAAACCGGTACCTGTTTCTGCTTC
>DAOVBC010000212.1 GCA_030670715.1 Deltaproteobacteria bacterium
CTGGCCCTGTAAGTGTCAATTCTCAGGTCCTTGTCTTCTATGTCGATAACGATTTCACTATCCAGCTCCGGATAAACGAATACGGATGCAAAGGACGTGTGCCGCTTACCGCTGGCGTTAAAAGGTGAAATTCTCACCAGGCGATGAACCCCGGATTCGCTTTTGAGATAACCATAGGCATAATCGCCGCTTGAGGTAAATGTAACGCTCTTGATTCCGGCTTCGTCTCCCGGCTGGAAATCGACAATCTTGATCTTAAAGCCTTTGCGCTCGACCCAGCGGTTGTACATTCTAAAGAGCATTTCCGCCCAGTCCTGAGCTTCAGTCCCCCCGGCCCCGGCGTTGATGGAAACAATGGCATTGTTCCGGTCGTCCTTTCCATCGAGCATCAGGTCGAGGGAGAGCTTGCTTATTTTCTGCTCGAGGGTCTGAAGCTGCCCGGTCACTTCATCGAGTGTCTTGCTGTCCGATTCTTCCAGGGCCAGCTCCAGCAGTATTTCACTTTCTTCCAGGTCGATGGTCAGTTTTTGAAAGCGTTCGACCTGGTCAGACAGGCGCGTCCTCTCTTTGAGAATGTCTTTCGTCTCTTCTGGGTTGTCCCAGAAACCGTCCCCGGCAATCTGCACCTCAATTTCCTTCAGCCTTTTTTCTTTGGCTGGCAGGTCAAAGATAACCCCGCAGTTGTTCCAGTTTCAGATTTAGATCACGGATTGTTTGTTTTAGTTCAGCAACCATTTTAATTACCTCCTAACCCGGCAAAGCCGGTATGTCATTGAAGATTTAAGAGTGAAGATTGATGGCGTCGCAAAAAGTCTGATCTACTGCGTTGTAGGTTTTTGACAGACACTCGACATACCATATGTATCGTCGAGTCCCTGTCAAAAACACTACGCCTTGTATATCGAACTTTTTGCTTAGCCATCTGGGAGCTTCGCACTGACTTACAAATAACTTGTTTTCGTCGGCACTATTTAACTATGTGGTATTGTTCAATAATTACTAATTTGCGTCCAAATGGAGTATAACAAGTTATTTGCGCTTACAGGGGCGCGAAGCGCCTTTAATTAGCTTTTTACGAGACTATCAAGATTGAATGATAACCCAACAAACCCCATAAACTCAATAGACCCAACTATCGAGTATCGAATATCGAGTATCGAATAACGAGTATCCAGCATCTATTCGATAAAAGCAACTTTAGGTACCCGTATTTATCTCCAATAATGGCCCAAAAATTCCTATCAAGATACCAGCCTTTTTATTTCCCGCCACAGGCCGGCCAGTATTGCCATCGCAAGACAGACCTTCGCGAAAACATCCCCGAACCGGGTGTAAAATGTGAGTCCTGAAAAAAGCGGCACACTTTGGGTGACCGCGGCTTCCTCAAAAAGCGGTGTTTTAGTCAGAATACGACCGGCCGGGTCAATAAATCCGCTGATTCCGGTGTTGGCCGATCGAACCAATGCCCGTCTGTTTTCAACGGCCCTGAATACGGCCATTGAGAAGTGCTGATACGGTGCACTGCTCCGGCCGTACCAGGCGTCATTGGTAATGTTTATAAGCAGTGACGCACCGTTTCTGACCATGGCCCGGGAAATATAAGGGAAAATAAGCTCATAGCAGATGAGAATTCCCAGTTTGTTGTTTTTCCAGGTAATCGTATCGCCGACTTCACCCCGGTCAAAGTCCCCCACCTGTTCAACCAGCTTACCCAGAAAAGGAAGCCATCGTTTGAGCGGCACATACTCACCAAAAGGAACCAGATGGGTTTTGTCGTATTTCCCCTGCGGCATTCCATCCGGACCGATCAAATAAGCACTGTTGTAGTAATCGATACGATTGGTAGCGCGGGTAAACGAGGGGCTTCCGGTGATAAAATATGTTCCGACCTCCTGAATTCCCCGGCTTACCTTCGTCGTCAGCGGGACGTTATGTTGAAAATAGAACGGGAGAGCCGTTTCAGGCCATATGATCAGGTCCGGGTTCGGTTCACCGGTGGATTGCGACAGACGCAGGTGCTTGTCAATCGTGCTGATTTGAAATTCCGGATTCCACTTTATCGATTGTTCGATATTCCCCTGGACCACCTTTAACCGGATCGCAGGTACGGATTTGACCATCTGATCGACGGTTGACAAACGAAGTGCACCGTACAACAAATCAAGGCCCAGCAGCAATAAGCAACCGGCCAGTGACACGGCGGCAAATCGCCTGCTTATATGAATACCATGCCAGTCATATTTTTTTAGACTGAGATAAAGAAAAAACAGTGCGGTATTCACCAGCAGAACCAAAAAGGAAATACCGTATGCCCCTAATATATCTGAAATCTGTATGAGATGCAACGTGTGATACTGGCTGTGACCGATGGCTTCCCACGGAAAGCCGGTCAGAAAAAAGGAGCGTATCCATTCGAGGGCAACCCACACAGACGGGATAATGATCAATCCGGCGATCGGCTTCAGCTGCATTCGGGAGATCGCCGCTGAAAAAACAGCGACATAAGCGGCCAGTACTATCGAAAACAGTATCAGAATCAAAACGCAAACAGGCCAGGGAAGATATCCGTAAGTCCGCATGGTGTAGACAACCCAGTACAGAAGCGTCATATAATGGATCATCCCCGTCGTAAATCCCAGAACGAAACTTTGCTTTACCCCGCAATTGCGGATAGCAATCAGAAGCGGTACCACGGCAATCCATACAAGCCAGCCAAGATCAATATTCGGGAACGAGCCGGTCAGCATCAACCCACTGGCCACAGCTAAAATGATCCTGGTTTTATCTATTTTATCCGCTTTCATAAAAAGATCAATATCATCTTTTCTATCCGATTTCAAACTTCCACCCGGGGACCCCCGGCATTTCGGTGTTTGCCCGTCTTCATTTTTCGTGTTATTATTGATACTGATTCTTCACAACAATATATTTCAAGACTACCGGGCGTTTCGCTGCTCGGAAAAACAATCACTGTCGTTATCAAAAACCTGATTCTTAACTACTTTGGAGAAGCGCGAAGTGGCTTTTAAAAGTCATCTTGAAACCGCCTGGGAAATGACACTGGAGTTTATTGCACCACTGATCATTATCACTCTTGTCATGTTCGCCATCTGGATTGTCTCTTTCGGTATACTGACACCGGTAACCCTTGCCGGTTACACCCAGTCACTTTTAAAAATGCTCAGAGAAGGGCGTGACCCCAGGGTAAAAGATCTGTTCTCCCGGATGGACCTATTCCTGCCTCTGCTGGGATTCGGAATCCTGACGATCATTGCTGTCACGGTCGGATTTGTTTTCCTGGTACTGCCCGGCATTTTGATCGGATTTTTCATTCTTTTTATTTGCCTCTACATGATACCCTTGATGACCGATAAGGAGTTGGGTTTATTCGAGGCAATCAAAGAAAGTTACGCAATGGGGGTCAGCAAAGGATCGGTTACCGAACATATCGTGGTGGTGGCTATCTATCTCGGCATCACTGCCATAGGCAGTTCGGTTTTTATCGGTGCGCTCTTTACCCAACCGCTGGCGACGATTTTCCTGCTGTCTGTGTACAGCGAAAGAGTTAAATAGAATTCACATTCTTTACATCCCTATCGGCCTACCTTTACTTTCAGAATAGTATTTATCGACCTTTCCCCCAATATATGGTATACGCAAATCGCTTGACACACAACATATATTATTTTATATTACACGATACGGGTACATCCCGGCTGCGCTGTTACCCCACCCACCGAGAGCGAGGTGTCCGGTGCGAAATCTGAAAAACGTTTTATTCGATCGTCTTGAGGAAAAGGGAATCGAACTGAATGCGATTCCCGGTTTTATTCGGAGCCTGGTGCGTTCTGTTGGCATGGATCCGCAAATGAGCCTGACCCAGATCGAAAAACAGCTCCATTATCTGGGGTGGGACGAATTTGATCTGGATTACCATACGCTGCAGCTTGCAATCGCCTGCTTTGAGGCTGAAGGCATGGATCACCTGGCATATAAATCAGCTCATTGGTTTGAGAAGGCTTTTAAGCCGTCAGCGTACTGATGTCGTCCGCCGGCCATCATTCCTGCACGCACGCTATTGCATTCTTTATTTCCCCTCACGGTTTCGGCCACGCGGCACGCGCTGCCGGTGTCATTGAGGCCATTCATCAGGCCAGCCCGGCCTGCTGTTTTGAGATATTTACTTCGGTACCGTCCTGGTTTTTCGAGGATTCACTCACGGCCCCCTTTACCTATCATTTGATTCAAACAGACCTCGGGCTCGTCCAGAAGTCACCCTTTCAGGAAGACATCCCGGAAACCCTGCGCCGCCTGAACACTTTTCTGCCCTTTGATCCTGAACTGGTCGACTCCCTGTCACAAACAGTTTCTCGGCGAAAGTGTAAGCTGATCATTTGCGATATTGCCCCACTGGGACTTGCCGTCGGCCGAAGTACCGGCATCCCGACGGTATTAATCGAGAATTTCACCTGGGATTGGATCTATCAGGGTTATCCGGCAGTGGCCCAATTAATGGAACAACACATTCAATACCTGCAGTGCGTGTTCCACTCGGCCGATTATCATATCCAGGCCGAACCGGTCTGTCGCAGACTGCAGGGCGATCTGACGGTTTCACCGGTCAGCCGCAAGTGTCGAACACATACGGCAGAAATCAGAAAAAAGCTTCGACTGCCGGACGGTAGAAAAGTGGTTTTAATTACCACCGGCGGAATACCGGATCGGTATGGTTTTTTAAGTCAATTGGCCGACAGGTCGGATATTTCATTTGTCCTGCCGGGAGCCAGTCGCTCTGTGGAATTCAGCGATAATCTTATCCTTTTGCCACACCGTTCCGGTTATTTCCATCCGGATCTGGTCAACGCCTGTGATGCCGTCGTCGGCAAGGTCGGTTACAGCACTCTGGCCGAGGTTTATGCAGCCGGCGTTCCCTTTGGGT
>DAOVBC010000106.1 GCA_030670715.1 Deltaproteobacteria bacterium
TCTTCCAGCGATTCGATATTGAACATCAGGATCCGGGTTCTCAGGGCGTAGTCGATTTCATCCACACGCTTCCCTATACCGGAGTAGACTATTTTGTCAGGTGAAATGCCGGCTTTGAGTCCCCGGAAGAGTTCACCGCCGGAAACAATATCGAGCCCGCTTCCCAGGCTCTCTAAAAGTTTCAGGATGGCCAGGCTGGCGTTTGCTTTGGCGGAGAAACAGACCAGCCGGTCAATGCCTTCAAACGCCCCGTTAAATGCGTGATAATGCCTTATTAATGTAGCCCGGCTGTAGAGATAAAATGGTGTTCCCACCTCAGCGGCAATCTTTCTGACCGGAACCTCTTCACAGTACAGTTCTTTATCGCGGTAATGGAAATGGTGCATTTATTTTTCTTCCATTTAGTATTTGAAATTTACGATATTGGAATCTTCTCCAAATATTTCATTATCGGTGTAACATGTAACCTTGAAAGCATAATCGAAACCACCGACCAGGGGTTCACTGTAATGTAGTTTGCCGGCAGGTTTTCCGTCGCTCCCGCCCCTTTGTACCGGAACATCCGCCACTTTTTTATAAGGCGCCGGGCAATTCTTACAATCCGCATCCGAAACGGGTCGCACCGACCGGTACACGGCGCATCCGGTCGGATTGACTTTTTCCTGTTCTGTGCCGGAGGGGACGTTCCAGGTCAGGCGCAGGGTTTCTCCTTCAATTTTATAGGTTAAATCAGTGACTGCCGGGGGCCTGTACCGGCGCGGCGGTACAGGCAGGCCTTTTATACCGCATGCATTTAGAAAACCGGCAAATATCACCAACATCGACAGTACCAGGCAGAGATGTGAAAATCGGTAGTGCTTCATCCGTTTCCAATCGATTGATTACAAACTTTTCTTCGAAAAATTATTAACTTCTTTTTTTGCCGCCTTTATTGCTGCGAGAACATTTTCAGTGGCGGTCCCCCCGGCCGATTTTCGCCGGTCAATCATCGCCTCTGTCGATAGTATTTCGAAAATATCTTCCTCGATGAGGTTGGAGAAGGGCTTTAGTTCAACAAGGGAAAGCTCGTGCAGTTCTTTTTTATTTTCGAGGGCATAGCTGACTGCCCTCCCGACGCAATTGTGCGCCTCGCGAAACGGCATGCCTTTTATTACCAGATAGTCCGCCAGATCGGTTGCATTTAGAAACCCGGTGGCGGTCGCCTGCCGCATGATTTCAGCGTTGATCTTAATCTTTGGCAGCATCCGAGCATAAATATCGATACAGGCCTGCAGCGTATCCACTGCCTCAAACAGCAAAGCCTTATCTTCCTGCATGTCACGGTCGTATGACAGAGGTAGAGATTTCATTACGGTCAGCATGGCCATCAAGTTACCGAACACCCGTCCGGTTTTTCCGCGCACCAGTTCCGGGACGTCCGGGTTTTTCTTTTGCGGCATAATGCTGCTGCCGGTGGCAAATGCATCAGGCAGTTCTATAAATTGAAACTCGGACGAGGACCATATGATGAGCTCTTCCGCCAGACGGCTCAGATGCACCATACATAAACTTGCCGCAGATAAAAACTCGATGATAAAATCCCGATCGGAGACGGCATCGATGCTGTTGGCCGATATTTGCGAGAAATCAAGCAGTTCGGCGGTGTACTCCCGGTCGATCGGATAGGTTGTCCCCGCCAGCGCGGCGGTACCGAGAGGCATGACATCGATCCGTTTCAGACAGTCCTGAAATCGCTCCACGTCCCGGCTGAACATTTCATAGTAGGCCATCAGGTGATGGGAAAACAGCACCGGCTGGGCCCGCTGCAGGTGCGTGTAACCCGGCATGGCTACCTTGATGTGCAATTCGGCCATTTCAACCACGACCTTTTTCAGATTCATCAAAAGGACGATCGTCTTTGAAGTTTCATCTCTCAAAAACAGACGAATATCGAGCGCCACCTGGTCATTGCGGCTGCGGGCCGTGTGAAGTTTCAGTGCGACCTTGCCCACTTCCTCGACCAGCCGTGTCTCTATGTGCATGTGAATGTCCTCCCGGCTTTCGTCGAACTGAAACTTTCCGTTATCCAGCTCATGCTTGATTTTTCCCAGCCCCTCGATCAACGTTGCCGCCTCTTCATCTGTAATGATGCACGACCGGGCCAGCATACGGCAGTGGGCAATGCTGCCCTCGATATCATAGGGATAGAGGCGCTTATCGATATCAATCGACGCCGTAAATTTTTCCACGCTGCGATCGGTTCTTTCGGCGAATCTGCCGCTCCAGGTTTTATCGGACATTGATATCCTCTTTAGGTGGTTTAGGAATTGGTTCCAAGCATCTTTTGGATCCTGAGCCGCAGAGCGTTCAACCGTATAAAGCCTTCGGCGTCTTTCTGGCTGTAAACATCATCATCCTCAAAAGTGGCAAAATCTTCACTGTAGATCGACTTATCGGATTTTCGACCGAGTACGCAGCAATTGCCCTTATACAGCTCAAGGCGCACAACTCCGGAAACATTTTTCTGGGTTTCGTCGATCATCTTCTGCAGGACGTTCATTTCCGGTGAAAACCAGAACCCATTGTACACCAGGGTTGAGTATTTCGGAATCAATGAATCCCGCAAATGCATGACCTCCCGGTCCATGGTGATGGATTCCATCGCCATGTGGGCGGCTCTCAGCACGGTCCCGCCGGGGGTTTCATATACGCCTCTTGATTTCATACCGACAAACCGGTTTTCGACGATATCCGCCCGGCCGACTCCGTGGCGCCCGCCCAGCCGGTTCAACTCTCTCAAAAAGTCGGCCGGCGAAAGCTTACGGTCATTGATGGCAACCGGATCGCCGGCCTGAAAATGAATTTCAATGACTTCGGGAACCCCCGGCGCTTCCTGGGGAGACACCGTCAGCGTAAAAATATCTTCCGGCGGAGCCTTCCAGGGATCTTCCAGGATCCCGCCTTCATAACTGATATGCAGCAGGTTCCAGTCGGTGCTGTAAGGCTTGGCGTGGGTGGTGGGAACGGCAATGTCATGTTTTTTTGCAAACGCCATAAGGGCCGTACGCGAATTCAGATCCCATTCCCGCCAGGGTGCAATAATCTTGATCTGAGGATCCTGAGCCAGAAATCCCAGCTCGAATCGCACCTGATCATTGCCTTTGCCGGTCGCACCATGACTGACGGCATCCGCATCCTCCTCCTTTGCGATCTCCATCTGCCGTTTGGCAATCAGCGGCCTCGCCAGGGATGTCCCCAGCAGATACTGGCCCTCGTATATGGCATTGGCACGAAAGGCCGGAAATACATAATCTTTCACAAATGTTTCTTTCAAGTCCTCAATATACACTTTGGACGCACCGGTTTTGAGAGCATTCTTCTCAATCTGACTAAAATCTTCCTGCTGTCCGACGTCGGCCGAAAATGTGACGACTTCGCACTGGTAGGTTTCAACCAGCCATTTTAATATGACGGAGGTATCCAGGCCGCCGGAATACGCCAGCACAACTTTTTTTACTTTTTCTGTCACTACATTACTCCTTAGTTCCGCATATAGAATTTTCGAGACGTTTATTTAGGCTTGTCACCGATCTAAGGGCTCACTCAAAAACAACTTCACATTTCAGACATCGATGCATCCCGACTGGCTGCGTTGCGAAAACTCGCAATCCGCCGAGATGGATTCCTACGTTTTCGCGCCTTGCCAGCCGAGCCCCTCAACGCCTAAAATTGCGAACTTATTTCTTCGTAAACCCTAAGTGAAAATATCATCCAGACAATCAATTAATGCGTCCACCTGTTCCCGCGTGACTATGAGCGGTGGAACGAATCTTAACACATTGCCTTGAATGCAGTTGATAAGAAACCCTTTCTTCATACACTCGGCTACAAAAGTTTCTCCGTCCGTTTTCAGCACCATAGCCAGAAGCAGTCCAAGACCGCGCACCTCTTCAATTACACTGTGTCTGTCTTTCAACCATAGGAGCTTCTCTTTAAAATATGTGCCGACCTCCCGGCAGTTATCCAGGATCTTTTCTTCAGTCAACAGGCGAAAAACTTGCCGGGCCGCCGCGGTGACCAGGGGCGTTCCGCCGAACGTACTTGCATGCGATCCCGGACCGAACGCCTGTGCGATGGAATCCCTGGCAAGCATCGCCCCCATCGGCAGACCGTTCGCAAGCGCTTTGGCCAGGGTCATGATATCCGGTTCAACACCATAATTTTCGTAGGCAAAAAGCGTTCCCGTACGCCCCATTCCGGTCTGAATTTCGTCAAAAATAAGCAGCGCTCCGGCCGCATCACAGATATGCCGGGCGGCTTTTAGATAACCGTCATCCGGACAACGTACACCGCCTTCTCCCTGAATCGGTTCGGTGAGCACGGCACAGATGGACGCGTCAACTTTAGCCTGCAGCGCCTCAATGTCGTTAAAGGGAACGAAATCGAACCCCTCGAGAACAGGGTCAAAACCTTTGCGGATTTTTTCCTGGCCGGTGGCAGACAGGGTGGCCATTGTGCGGCCGTGGAATGAATTCTCCATCGCGATAATCCGAAAACGGGAGGGCTCATCTTTTTCTTTAAAATACTTACGGGCGAGCTTGATGGCCGCCTCATTGGCCTCTGCGCCGCTGTTGCAGAAAAAAACTCTGTCGGCAAAACTGTTTTCAACCAGTCGCGTTGCAATTTCTACCTGGGGTACCGTATAATAAAGATTGGACACATGCACCAGCCTGGCTGCCTGTTCCGCCACCGCCGAAGCAATTTCCGGATGTGCGTGGCCGAGGTTGCACACGGCGATACCGGCTACAAAATCGGTGTAAGCGCTGCCGGCTTCATCCCAAACCGTGCAGCCCTGCCCTTCTGTCAGCACAATCGGAAATCTTTTATACGTCTGGGCAATCACCATATCGGCTTTTTGAATTACGTCGCTTTTCATGCTCTGATCTTCACCTCCTGAACTTTGTCATTACTACCCCGAGCATTAGCAAGTAGACATTTTATGCGGATGCGTTCCACCCAGGTCAGCGGCAGGCGTTGCGATTCGACCGGGGGTCACTGTTTGAGCCCTTTAGCGCACGTTAAGAAAGAAACCGACGGTGACGTCGCACTCAAGCTCAGGCACCAGGGTTGTCACCGTCATCTCATTGAGCCGGGGCCATTTCTTTTTTTACGCGCGCTTGAGGGCGATTTTGACACCCGTGAGAAGCGCAATGCCTGCCGCTGACCCATGCTCGAAAGGAACTCCGGTGGTTATGCCTATTTCATAATGCTCGCTTTATAAAACCTCCAACATCAGTACGTGTTCACGGGGTGCGCTCCCCCGCTTCACTCCGGTGTCTACGTGTCAGGTCATTTCAATGACTTAGCAGCGGGGGCATTCCTGCCCCCTCCGCGTTCTCCCGCGAAAAACATACGGGAGCCGCGGTCTCCCCCACTGCTAAGTCATTGAAATGACAAAGCCACTCCGACAATATCGTTACACGGGGAAACGTACCCCGTGAACACGTACCCAGCATCAACCTAACCTGGATAAAGCAATCCTCACCATAGTAGCTAAAATCACGTCGGCTGAATCGGATAAGTTTTAAGTGAACTAAAGTTACAAGTGCCTAAAATTAATGTGTCGCTGCGCTCCATCCTTATAATATAAAATCGGCAGAATTCCTCAACTTTAGTCACTTTAGTTCACTTTAGTCACTTTTATTTTTGGCGGGTCACACTTTATTACATTGACAATATTCTGTCACAAACCGCGAAAAGTGTACAATTAAGCATCTGACTTACCTACATCGTCACTTCCGTTCCAACTCCCTGATCGGTGAATAGCTCAAGCAACAGAGCGTGACGCTTTTTTCCGTTCAGAATCGGTACTTTTTCCACTCCCTGCTGCAGGGCCTCAAGCGCGCATTCGATTTTTGGAATCATCCCGCCGGATATGGTCCCATCATCAACCATCTTGCGGATCGTCTCCGCATCAACTGACGAAATAAGTGAACCATCCGGGTTTAAAACGCCGTCGACATCGGTAAGAAAAATAAGGCGCCCGGCAGACAGCGCAATGCCGATGTGGCAGGCGACCAGATCGGCATTGATGTTGTAAGTTTCACCTGATTCCCCCACTCCCACCGGGGCAATGATCGGAATGAAACCCTGCCGGGTGAGGGTGTGAATCACAGCCGGGTTGATTTTGGTCACCTTGCCGACATGTCCCGGATCGATGATCTCCGGCGGCTTGTTTTCATCGTCTTGTAAGACGATTTGAAGCTTTTCGGCCTGAATCAGATCACCGTCTTTTCCGGAAAGTCCGACAGCCTTACCGCCCTGCTGATTGATCTGCGCCACGATTGCTTTGTTGACCTTCCCCCCGAGCACCATCTCCACCACGTCCATGGTCGGTGTGTCCGTCAGGCGCATTCCTTTTACAAACTTCGACTGAATCCCCATCTGTTGGAGTACAGAGTTGATCTGAGGTCCCCCACCGTGGACTACAACCGGATTCAGGCCGATGAATTTCAGCAGGGTAATATCACGGGCAAAATCACTTTTCAGCTGTTCATCCACCATTGCATGACCGCCGTATTTTATTACGACGGTCATTCCGTAGAACTGGCGGATATACGGCAGGGCCTCTATCAGTATATCAGCTACGTTTTTTTTCATTTTCCAAATGTGAGTCGAAAATCCAGTTTCAAGTATTAATTGTCCGGCTACAAAATGTAACGGCTTAAATCCTCATCTGCCTTGATATCGTCTAACTTTTTCTCCACGTAGGATTTATCGATAACGACTCTTTTCTCCTTTGTATCAGGCGCTTCAAAAAGAATATCTTCCAACAGGAATTCCATGATGGTGTACAGTCTCCTGGCGCCGATGTTTTCGGTGTTGTTGTTTACCTCTTCAGCGATTGCGGCGATCTGTTCAACAGCGTCGTTTTCAAAAACCAGGTCTATGCCTTCGGTTCTCAACAGGGCAATATACTGAAGCAGCAAAGCGTTTTTGGGTTCGGTCAATATCCTGTAAAATTCATTCTTCCCCAGAGCATCGAGTTCAACCCGGATCGGGAAACGGCCCTGCATTTCCGGTATGAGATCCGACGGTTTGACCGTGTGGAATGCACCGGAAGCGATAAACAGGATGTGGTCGGTCTTTACAGGACCGTATTTAGTTATCACCGTACTGCCTTCAACAATGGGAAGCAAATCCCGCTGGACGCCTTCCCGGGAAACATCGGGCCCATGAGCGCCGTTTCTGCCGGCAATTTTATCAATCTCATCCAGAAAAATGATCCCGGACTGCTCCACCTTTTCAATGGCCTTTCGGATAACCTTGTCCATATCGGTTAGGCTTTGGGCTTCCTCCTCGGCCAGAATCTCCAAGGCCTCCGAAACTTTTGCCTTCCGCCGTTTGGTACCTTTCGGCAGAATACCACCGAGCATATCTCGAAAATTAATCCCCAGTTCTTCCATACCGACATTGGAAAATATTTCCACCATCGGTATCGACCGGTCGGACACGTCCAGATCAACATATCGCTCATCAAGTTTTCCACCCCGCAGCATTCCGCGAAGCTTCTCCCGGGTCGAAGCCGAACT
>DAOVBC010000168.1 GCA_030670715.1 Deltaproteobacteria bacterium
AAGCAAACTACGGCGGGTGGCCTTGAGTGTATTGGTCCGTATTGTGAGGGGAGGGATCAAATTTATTGCATCACAGCGTCGCACAGTTTCGTCTATGCCGGCCTTTTTCAGCCACTTCCGGCTAAGCCATTCCGGTAATGATTTACGGATTGCGATTGCCGCCACCGGATCTTGCTCATAATCGGGGAAGCGGACGTTTTTTTGGTCTCTGGCTGCACTGCGCAAGACCGCATTTACATATCGGATCACCCATGGGGGAGACGAAGCCTTGGCCAGGTCAACCGCGGTGTTCACAGCGGCCGATGCAGGGATTCGGTTTAAATGGATAATTTGGAAAAGACCCAGGCGAAGTATGTTTAATACCGGCGGATCGATTTTGTTGAGGCGGGTTCGAGAAAACGAACTGATAATATAGTCCAGGCGGCCGCGCCATCTTAAAATACCGAAAACCAGAGCATGGAGCAGTGCCCGATCTCTTCTGTCCGATAGCTGCTGCCGCTCAAGGGCATCTTCCAGAATACTGTCCAGAGTCCGATTGTCCTGTTCGACATCGTTGAGGATATCCACAGCGATTCGCCGCACCTTCAGTGGATCATTGAGGGCAGGCGGATTGGGTTTTGTGAAAGAAGCAGCAACCATCAGTGATTAATCAGCAGTCATCTAATTTTCCAGTGATTGAAATTTCACCGCGGAGACGCAGAGGGCACAGAGAAAATTTTTATTTTTCATTGTCGGTGAAGCACTTTAACCAAGAATGGTACCCGGTGGGATCTCATGCCCCCTCAAAAAATCTTTGATCGTCATCCGTTTGCCGGACTCGCCCTGGATTTCACGGATCGACAGCAGTCCCTCAGCGGTGGCGACGCGCAGTTCGTCCGCAAACCCCTTGACGACGGTACCGGGAGGTGCGCCGGCGGCAGACGGAATTAACTCGGCTTTGAAGATTTTAAGGCGCTTATTATTGTGGAACGTAAATGCTCCCGGCCAGGGTGTCATTCCGCGTATAAAGGCGACAATTTTTTCAGCAGGTTTCTCCCAGGAAATCCGGCCGTCATCTTTTTTAAGCATGGGCGCACGGGTTGCCTGGCTGTGATCCTGAACTACAGGACGTATATCTTCTTTGGCAAACCTGTCCAGGGTCTGGATAAGCACCTTGCCCCCGAGGACGGCCAGACGGTCGTGTAGACTGGCGGCCGTGTCATCGGGCAGAATGGTTTCTTTTGCCGTCAGCAGAATATCGCCGGTGTCCATTCCTTTGTCCATCATGATGGTTGTGATACCGGTCTCTTTTTCTCCATTTATGACAGCCCATTGGATGGGCGCCGGACCGCGGTATTTGGGCAGAAGCGAGGCGTGCACATTGATCGACCCGTATTTCGGAATATCCAGGATGTTTTGAGGGAGAATGTGGCCATAGGCAACCACAACAAAAAAGTCAGGCTTGTAACGCGCCAGAAGATCTGTAAATTCTTTGGTATTTACAGATTCGGGCTGAACAATGTCATATCCGAAATCGACAGCGGTTTTTTTTACCGGCGGTGGAAGTATCTTGCGTCCTCTGCCTTTCGGCCGGTCGGGCTGGGTGACAACCAGCGCCAGCTGGTAACCGCTGTTGTGCAGGGCAACCAGTGACGGGACAGCATAATCCGGGGTGCCCATAAAAATAATGTTGAATGTTTTTTTCATTTTCCCTTGATGAGTTTTTTCATGCGCCGAATATACAACTGCCTCTTTAACGCGCTGATACGGTCGATAAAAAGTTTGCCGTTTAAATGGTCGAATTCGTGCTGCAGCACCACCGCCAGCAGGCCTTCAGCCTCCAGTCTGAGCGGTTTGCCATGCCGGTCTAAACCCTCCACCAGCACAAGGGAGGATCTTTTCACGTCGGAGCGGAATTCCGGAACACTTAAACAGCCTTCGTTTTCCGAGATGATCTCGCCTTCTCTTTCGATAATCTTCGGATTAATCACAACCTGGAACTGTCTTTTCTCTTCTCCCGGCATTTCATCATAGACGAGGATACTTTTATCATTTCCCACCTGAATGGCGGCCAGGCCAACTCCGGGTGCCTCATACATCGTTTCGGCCATGTCTTCGATGAGTTTCTGCAGATCACCGTTGATGTTGTCGACCGGTTTCGTCGGTTGCCGCAGAAACTTATCCGGATATGTTAAAATATCGAGTTTGGGCATCGATTCTCCTCTTCCGCAGACCAAGAAATATTTCAGATTCTTATTAAAGTTTTTTCAAATTTATCATGACAAATTCAGGCTATTTCTTATTCTGATATGAAACCTGGAATATATTCACCCCGCTGAACCAGGCCGACAGCAGACCGATCAGAATCACCGGAAACATCTGAACGGCATGGTTGGCCAGGGTAAAACCGGCGGCATCTTTTTCAGCAACCCCGAAGAGCATCATGGCAAATACGCCGGCTGCCTCCCAGAGGCCCCAGAACCCGGGCACGGACGGCAATGCTATCGCAAAACATATGATAACCATAACAGTCGTTATTTCCGCCGGCGTCAGCCGGATCTGCGGGCATCCGAGGCTGAACACATAGTAAGAAAGCGAGGCCGCCGCCCAGATGCCGATGGACAGAATAAGGCAGATGCCTACCCTTTTCGGTTTTTTAACCAATGCCATGCCGGAGGCGATATTGTCAATCATCTGAATAATGGGCCGGCATATCTTTTGCCTGATGCGAGCTTTTCCGGATTCACCCATTAAAAAAAGAGCGTTCGGTAATTTCAGGATTACACTGTGCAGGATTTCCCGCGGTTTCTCAAAACTGACCAGAAAGATACAGACAAATAAAACGACGCTTATTTTCAGCAGGCCGTCAAACACCGCTTCCAGAGTTTCGCGGTTGAGGCGATAATCACCGAAATCGATTCCAATTTCAGGATCGATTATGGTTCCGGCTGAAACGGCCATGAACAGGGACAAAAGCATTATCAGGTCAAACAGCCTTTCCACCACCACGGTAGCCAGCCCGGTTGATATCGGAATGTCAGTTTTTCGGTTTAATACCACAGGCCGGGCAAATTCTCCGACTCTGCCCGGCAGGACACAATTGATCATAAAACCGATCATCATAGGATGAAACGCCTGCCGGAAATCGACCCTGTGGGCAGCGCCAAGAATGAACTGCCAGCGCACCGCCCGTAAGCTGAAACCAATGAAAATGAGCGCCACAGCCGGCAGGGTCCATAGATAATTAATGGCGGCCATGTATGTTACAAGATCCGGGAGGGGAACATTTCGAAAAGCGAGATAAAGGGTTGCAACCGAAATCGTTGTTCCAACAAAAAGAGAAACCAAAATTTTTCTATTCATGAAATGTCCGAGCTAGCGCTGCTGGTGCAAAGTCCGTCCTAAGATTTCACGGGCCGCTATCACATCCTTATTTATTTGATCCGAAAGTTCGGAAATGCTGGAAAATTTAAGCTCGTCTCTTATCCGTCTGATAAAATTAACCCGGATCTTGCTGCCGTAAATATTTTTATCAAAATCGAGGATGTGAACTTCAACGGTGAAGATGTGGTCATCAAAAGTGGGGCTGTAGCCGATATTTGCAACGCCATCGTACTGTCTACCCTCGCTTTCCACGGTAACAGCATAAACCCCTGTTTTCGGGCATAATTCATCTAGAAGGATGATATTGGCGGTGGGAAACCCCAGCAGTTTTCCCCCTCTGTTCCGTCCCGTGGTAACGGTGCCTCTTATCTGGTAATATCGCCCCAGCAGAGGCTGCGCCATGTCTACCCGGCCGTCCATCACAAGATCTCTTATTTTCGTACTGCTGATCCTGCCCGATTCGGTTTTGGCCATTTGAATCCAGTCCGCCAGGATAAACTCAAAGTCAAAAAGTTCGGCAAAGGTCTTTAGCATTCCGACATTGCCCGCACGATCTTTGCCGAAGGAATAATCCTGTCCCACCACGATTGCCGCCATGCCGATTTTGCGGATGAGAACATCTTCTACGAATTCTCTGGGTGTAAAAGCAGCGAACTCCCGGGTGAAGGGCATGCAAATTAAAACATCCAGATCCGCCCGGGCCATCAGTTCAATTTTTTGCTCCAGTATCGTGATGAGCGGCGGATGATTGTTTTTCTTTAACACCTGCATAGGGTGGGGGTCAAAAGTCATGGCAACCGATGTACCGCCGATGGACTCGGCCCTTTCGATGACTTCATGAAAGATTGCCTGGTGTCCGAGGTGAACGCCGTCAAAATTGCCGATGGTGACCACCGCCCTTTTAAACGGTCTGGTGATCTCTTCAAGACTGTTGATAATTTTCATTCCGGATCCAGTTTAAGCTCAGAGGTTTATTTAGAACCATCCGATTATGTTATTAAAATTCATATAAATATTGGCTTGACAGAGACTATAAATGGGTATATCTAAGTCAACTTCAGTGATAAATCAATAATTATTGACGATATTTTTTGTGCCGAAGTGGCGGAATTGGTAGACGCGCTAGGTTCAGGGTCTAGTGGATGTATATCCGTGGGAGTTCGAGTCTCCCCTTCGGCACCATCATTTCTTAGATCCAATATTCAAGTAGTCCAATCTTACAGGATTCCAGCCACGTGCGGGGCGATGTCTATTACGCCCACTTTGGGATGAGGTCAACGCCGGGACTTTCGGGCCCGGATTCGCTACCCTGTACGCATGAAGCGCCCGCTGTCAGCGGATATTCCCAATAAGGTCTTAAAATATAATCATTTTTTCGATAAAAAAAAGCCCGGTTGATTGCGAAAACCGGGCTTTTTTATCTATTTGGGCCTCAATATCGGTGGTTAATCTATTCCATGCTGCTCGAGCCTGTATCTCAAAGAACGAATTGTGATGCCGAGTAAATCAGCTGCATCCGCTTTATTTAAATCTGTTCGTTTTAGAGCTTCTATTATGGCTTCTTTTTCAATCTCTTTGAGAAATGTATCGATCGATTTAATTTTAAAATGCTCGATATAGTTTGAATCCAGCACAATACTTTTGGCTTTGATTTTAGGTTTCTCAACTCTATACCTGAGTGAACGAAACGAGATGCCTATCAAATTTGCTGCTTCATTTTTATTGCCGGTTGCCTTTATCAGTGCTTCAGCGATGATTTGAGATTCTATTGTTTCAAGGATTTGATCCAGAGACACCCCGGGTTTGGCATCAAAATAGTCTTTAATAAGGATAAATGCATCGAGTTTGTATTTAAGAATTTTCTGCCGCAATTCACTGAGGGTGATATCCAAGGTGTTTGCTGCTGCAACCTCATCATAGTTTGATTTGCTCAGTGTTGTACGAATTGCTTCTTTTTCTTTTTCTTCCAGGTAAGTCACAAGCGGGCCATTAACAGATTCTGTCAGCTCCTGTATCCTTTTGATTTGGTAACCTTCAGCTAATTCCTCCCGCTTTTGTTGATTCATAAGGGAAACTACGGCTGCACAAAGGGCATGTATGGTTACAGGATTAAATTCAGGAGGGTTCTTTTGCGGGTTTTCCTCACCATAGGGATCCAACCCATCAACGATCATACCAAGGATTTCAAGCGCTTCTTGCTTATTCATGATTCTTTAACAATAAATTAATCAAAGCTCAAAATTGTAGATCTATCGCCACCGAATTGCTTCCCGTAGCTCTTGCACTTTTTACAAGTATCAATTGCAGCATTTTTCCGGTAGATGTTAAGTCTGTCAAAATCTGTTCTAAAAGTCAAGTAGGTAAAACATATTTACAATTATTTTAGAGAGATAGATTGTATTATATATTAAAATCAAAATACGCTGCATTTCAGGCAGTAAATGAATGAAACAGTTTGTTGAGT
>DAOVBC010000041.1 GCA_030670715.1 Deltaproteobacteria bacterium
CCCAGGACCAGGTGTTGCGAAACCAGAGGGTCGGCAATAGACAAAGTTTTGCCGGTTCCGGGCCGCGATTGATGGCAGTAATACGAATCAGCAGGTCATTCGGGGATGCCTTGGCATATTCGGCAAAAATATCAAAATAACGCTGCTCATCAAAAATACCGGTGTCGAGCAATTCAAATTCCGAATCGTTTTTACCTCTGCGGTGGTTTTCCTCCGATAGAGCCTGGTAAGGGTATTCGCTCTGCGGATATTTATAAAGCGCTTTCATGTAAGAATGGGTGGGAGATGAATCGAGATAAAAATAAAGTTCTTTTACATCTTCACCGTGATTTCCCTCCGGACCGGTTAATCCGAACAGGCGTTCTTTAAGAATCGGATCCCGGCCGTTCCAGAGGGCCAGGGCGAAAGCAAGCCTTCCTTGGCGGTCGGTAATTCCCAGCAAACCGTCTTCACCCCAGCGGTAGGCACGACTTCTGGCATGATCGTGGGGAAAATAATCCCAGGCTTCGCCCCGGGGTGAGTAATCTTCGCGAACGGTTCCCCATTGACGCTCTGACAGATAAGGCCCCCATCGTTTCCAGTTCTTCTCCCGACGGGCATCTTCTCTGAGACGGATTTCTTCTGCTGTTAGATCTTTAGTTGTCATGAAATGTTCGGGTTAACCGAAGGAGGTATCAATATAATCCTTGACAACCGTCTTTAGTTCGGACGGGTTGTCTACGATCCAGCGCTCGTCCAGCAGACCGGCAGCGTGGACGCTTTTCCTGGTAAAATCCGAGGTAACGGCAACGCATCCCATCCCGGCTGAAATTGCGGCTTTGACACCGGTGAGCGAATCTTCTATTACCAGTCCCGAATCCGGCAGGATTCCCAGTTCGTGGGCCATTAAATTGTAAATTTCAGGATCCGGCTTGCCATTGTTCACATCATCCCGGGTGGCGATAAAATCAAAATCGTTCAAAATATCCAGAATCTGTAAAACTCGATGGGTCTGGGGGCAGTGAGACATGGTGGCCAGGCCGGTCTTGTACCTGGCTTCCCTGGCCCAAATCAGCAGGTCCAGGTTATAAGGGCAGCGGTGCTTGACAATGACCAGCGGGTCTTCCAGCATCGATTCATATATTTTCATCCGGATCTGAACAAAGGTCTGCCAGGGCGTTGAGACGTTGTACGCCTCCATTCTGTCTCTGGCCTTGTCTTCCAGATCGAAACGCTCCAGCAGATACTGCCCTACTTCCTGACGTGAAAGCCCGACCACATCTATAAATGCATCGGTAACGTCCTGTTCGCTGAAATCTCCCTGGCCAAGCTCCACGGCGGCCAACGCATATGACTGGGCCTTTAACCTTTCCGTCTGAACCAACGTACCGTCCAGGTCGAATATGACAGCCAGGATCATTAATAAATCTCCGAGGGTTTATTTGTCATATTAGTCTTTGCCTCGAGGTCGCAGGCCAGCCTGGCACGCCGAAGCTGAGCGTAGGCTGGCTCGGCGCGCCAAATCCGAGCGTAGGCGGGTCCTCCGAGTTCACCGCCCCAGTGAAATAGGTTTCACATTTCACGGGGCAAGCAGGCGGAGATCCTCAAGGCCCGAGGGACCGCTCATTCATCTGTCGCTTCTTGTCGGCGATACCCTCCATGAGCATATCGAAGGATTTTGCGAAGGATGCCACGCCCTCATCCTGTAATTTTCGGGTAACTGCATCCAGATCAATGCCGATTTCAGTCAGCTGTGCCAGCCGGGATTCGGCTTCTTCCAGACCGGTCGTAATGGTTTGGGCAACAACACCGTGGTCCAGAAAGCTGTTCAGCGTCGCCGGCGGCAGGGTGTTGACGGTATCCGCACCGATAAGTTCGTCCGCATACAGCGTGTCCGGATACTTTGGATTTTTGGTGCCGGTACTTGCCCATAGGGCACGCTGGACCCCGGCCCCCTTGCGTGCAAGTGCATCCCAGCGGGGCCCGCTGAATATTTTTTCGAATTCCGCGTAGGCGATTTTTGCATTGGCAACGGCGATTTTGCCCTGCAATTCACTGTTGCCTGCCTTCTCCAGAGCCTGATCCACGGCCGTGTCTACACGACTGACAAAAAAAGAGGCCACCGATGCAATACTGTCGACTGTGTGCCCCCCGGCTACTGAGGGACCGGTGTCTGACAGATACTCCAGCCCGTCCAGGAATGCGCCGGCCACCTGCCTGTAGTTGTCGATACCGAAAATCAGGGTAACGTTGATGTTGACACCAGCGGCAATCAGCTCCCGGATGGCGGAAATGCCGGCCGGTGTTGCCGGGACTTTGATCATCACATTGGCTCGATTTACCGTTTCATACAGTCGTTTGGCCTCGGAAACGGTTTTTTCCGTATCGTGGGCCAGGTCCGGACTGACCTCCAGACTGACAAAACCGTCTTTTCCGCCGGTGGACGAGTAAACCGGTTTAAGCGAATCGGCCGCCATCGCAATATCCTCAAAGGCCAGGGCCTCGTAAATTTCGCCTACCGATTTGTTTTCATTGATAAGACGCTTCAGATCCGAGTTATAATCAGCACTGCCGATAATTGCTTTATTAAAAATCGACGGGTTTGAGGTTACCCCTCCCAGACCCTGCTCGACCCATTTCTTCAGTTCACCGGAAGTGATAAATGAACGCTGAATATAATCATACCAGATGGACTGGCCTAATTTTCTAAGTTCCCTTATTTTGGACATGTTTTTCTCCTTGCGCAACATTTTTATTAAATTATACGTGCTGCAGCAGCTGAACAGCCTGCAGGGCGGCCCCCCAGAGCCCGCTTTCTTCGTTGGTATTTAAATATACCGGTATTTTTTCTAGTACGTGCGACATGGTCGCCGTGCGCTGAAATGATACCGCAAACTCCCGGTGAGTGATCAGTGCCGGTATCTTCGCCGCAACACCGCCGGCGATGTAGACACCCCCAAATGCAAGTATCTGGAGCGCAACGTTGCGGCTGACCCTGCCGTAAAATCGCGCCATCCATTTTAGCGTCTCAGACGCATCTGTCAATTCGGCGGCAATTTTCGCCGGATCCAGCCTTTCTCCGGTTAAAAACTGATGCACGAGGCTTAACCCTTTTCCGGAGACAACCGTTTCGGCCCGCACGTAAGGTTCTCCCGTTTCCTGAAGCAGAAAATTCATGAATTCGATTTCGGAGGCCGATTCAAAAGGAAAGCTTCTATGACCACCCTCAGACGGTACCGCCGTATACCCTCCGCCAGCCAGGGGAACCAGCGCCGCCTGACCCAGCCCCGTCCCGGCCCCGATAACAGCCAGCGGTGCTGTAAAATCGATCCTGCCGGGCACCACCTGTTTTGCAGATTCAACAACGGGGGAACGACAGGCAAACGCCTGGGCGACAAAATCGTTGATCAGCCGGCAATTTACTATCCCGAAATCGTCACGTGCATTCGACACGTCGATTTTCCAGGGAATGTTGGGCGGCTTACTGTAAGTCCCCCCCTCTACGGGACCGGCCACAGCAAACACCGCAATATCTGTCTCCGGCGGCGGGACGGAAAGGTCACTTTTTGCCAGCGCATCGAGTAATTCACCGAAGGATCGCGCATCCCGGGTTTTAAGCCATTTGGACTCAATATATGAAAGATGATGCTTTGCATCCACCCGAAAGGCGGCAAAACGGCTGTTCGTGCCGCCAATGTCTGCTGCAAGAATGGTTTTCAAATATTATTTTCCTTTTTAATCCGTTTCTGCCACCAGGCCGCAGGTCGATCCTCTAGTCCCCGTCAACGACGGGGACGATCCTCAATCCGCCGCCCCAGTGAAATAGGTTTCACATTTCACAGGGCAAGCAGGCGGAGATCCTCAAGGCCCAACGGGCCGCTCATTTATCTACCCCAATAGCTCTGCTGCCTCACAATCCAGCAGCCAGACAAGCCGGCCGTTAACCGGCTGTATTTTCCGGGCCGGGAGTTGTGAGGGTTCGGCCGTCAGCAGCGTTTTCACTAAGGGTGCTTTTCCCCTGCCGGAAACTATGAAAACAGCACATTTTGCGTGGTTCAGTACCGGGACCGTCAGAGTTAAACGGTAGAGATCCGGATTTCCGCCTTTTACCGGCACCACCGGCAGATCGGTTGTTTCCGCTGTATAATCATCCGGAAAAATAGATGCGGTGTGGCCATCTGGACCGACGCCTAAAAAAATCATATCAAAGCGCGGAAATTTTTCCGGCCCTTTGCCAAAACAGGCCTCAAGTTTCTGCTGATATTCTGCAGCAGCATCCTCGGGCGGTTTCTCCGAGGTCATGGAATAAACCTGTTCCGTTGGAATTGGAACGGCAGCAAGAAAATCTTCCCGGGCGGCGCCGTAATTGCTGGCGGGATCGTGCGCGGGGACCAGCCGTTCGTCCACCCAGAATAGATGGATCTTTTGCCAGCAGATTTCCGATACATAGGGTTCCCGGGCCAGCAGGCGGTGCATGGCCCGGGGCGTTGATCCTCCGGAGATCGCTACCGCAAAGCGACCGCTTCGTTCAATACCACGCCGGGCATTCCGGCAAAACAGCTCAACACCCATTACGGCTAATCGATCCGCATTTTCGGCAATGATGATGTTAGCATGTCCCGGCATATAGCATGTTCTTTTTTTTGGTATTTGGAATTTGTTATTTGGATTTTATTATCAAATGCCTGATCCAGGACAGTTAAAATTATTTGGCGCCTTATAACAATTTTGCCAGCGTATCAGCTTCCCGGGGTCCCCAGCTGAACGCTTTGTAAAAATGAAGCATTCCGGCCCGGTCGTTGCAGACTTCACATCCGGAAAGAATGGGTGTCAAAAACGACCAGCATAATTCGACGGCATCCTGGCGCCAGAACAGCATCTGATCCCCCAGCATACAGTCCAGCAGAACTTTTTCATATGCATCCAGAACCGGACCGTGTTGGGCCTGGTGATAGTGAAAATCCATTGTTACCGATCGCAGACAAACGCGGGCCCCCGGATTTTTGGTCTGGAATGTCAGGGTGATTTTCTCCTCGGGATAGATCCCCATAATCAACCGATTGGCGTTAATCGATTCGCCCAGAACCGCCCTGAACATGGAATGCGGTACTTCCTTAAACTGGATCGCAATGCGGGTGATCTTTTCCGCCAGTCGTTTCCCGGAGGTTAAATAAAAGGGCACCCCCTGCCAGCGCCAGTTGTCCACAAATACTTTCATGCGGGCATAGGTGGGTGTGAGTGATCCAGCGTTTACCCCGGGTTCTTCCCGATAAGCAGGTACCTCTTTACCATTATTGGTGCCGCGCACATACTGCCCGAGAACAAGGCTGTCCTGAAAGTTACCGGCCGGAAACGGTCTGAGGGCCCGGAACAGCTTCACCCGTTCATCCCGGACATGATCGGCTTTGAACCGCGAGGGGGGCTCCATTGCAGTCAACGCCAGAAGCTGCATCATGTGGTTCTGGAACATATCCCGCAGGACACCGGACTGTTCATAATAACCGGCGCGATGCTCAACGCCCAGTGTTTCGGTTGCCGTGATGTCAACGTAGTCAATGTAGCGCCTGTTCCAGACCGGTTCGAAAATGGCATTGGCAAACCGGAACATCAGAACATTCTGTACGGTTTCTTTGGCCAGGTAATGGTCGATTCGAAAGATCTGATGCTCTTTAAAGTATTCGTGGATACCGCGATCCAGATCGATGGCCGTTTCAAGGTCCCTGCCAAAAGGTTTCTCCACCACAAGGCGGGCCCATCCGTTGCCGTTCGTGTTTTCATGACTCAACCCGGCCCGTCCCACCATACCGGCAACCGGCTTGTACAGTGTCGGCGGCAGCGCCAGATAAAATATTCGATTCCCCCGGGTTTGATGCTGCCGATCCAATTCACGCAGTACTTTAGCCAGACGGGTATAGGAGGGTAAATCATCGTAGACGACCGGCTGGTAATGAAGCGATTTCGCAAAGCTCTGCCAGCGAGACCGATCCGCGCCGCCGCCGGCCATTATTGCATTTTCCAGTTTGTCTCTGAACTTCTGGTCATCCAGCTGGGTCCGGCCGCATCCGACAATGGAAAACGTTTCCGGCAGATCGTCGTTTTTGTACAGGTTAAACAAAGCCGGCATCAGTTTTCTGGCGGTTAAATCCCCGGTGGCGCCGATAATGACAATGGTACAGGGGTCACTGCGCTCGACGGCGATACACTCTTCGTCAAGTATAGTCGGATCGGCCGTGCTGATCCTTACAAATGGGTGGTCTGAGCTGCTTTGGCCTTTTATGTTCTCAGCCATTGATCGCTCCTTGGATAATATCCATTAAAACTACTCTTTCGCCGCCATCACCGCATGCCCGCCGAACTCCCTGCGCAGCGCGGCGAGGACCCGATCGGTAAAGGGGTCCTTTTGCCGGCTGCGAAATCTTCGCATTAACGACAGCGCGATGACCTCGGCCGGTACGGCAGTTTCAACGGCCTGTAAAATTGTCCAGCGTCCCTCCCCGGAATCCTCAACGTAACCGCTGAGATCTGAGAGCCGGTTTTCTTTGCGAAAGGCGTCTTCAGCCAGTTCCAGCAGCCATGAGCGGATAACGCTTCCCTGGTTCCAGAGGTGAGAGATGTCGGCGTAGTTAAAGTCGTCTGCGTATTGAGAGGCTTCCAGAATTTCAAATCCTTCGCCATAGGCCTGCATCATGGCATATTCGATGCCGTTGTGAACCATCTTCACAAAATGTCCCGCACCGGTTTTACCGCAGAAAAGATAGCCGTCTTCCGGTGCCAGGGTTTTAAAAATCGGTTCAATCTTTTTAAAGGTGTCTTTATCCCCACCAATCATGGTGCAATACCCGATTTTCAGTCCCCAGATACCGCCGCTGACGCCGGCATCCAGGTAGCGGATACCGCTGCTGGCGAGAATCTCTTCCCTGCGGATGTCATCCTTGTAATAGGTGTTGCCGCCGTCGATAATGATATCACCGGCTGAAAGCAAATTCATCAGCCGGGTAATATGGTCATCGACGATCTGCCCGGCCGGCAGCATCAACCAGACGATGCGCGGAGGTGCCAGATTTTCGACAACCTCCTCAAGGCTGTAAGCGCCCACAGCGCCTTCCTTCACCAGCCGGTCCGTTTTATCAGGTGTGCGATTGTAAGCAACGACCTGATGTTTGCCTTTCAGCAATCGCTTTGCCATGTTCATACCCATGCGCCCCAGGCCGATCATCGCAAGTTTCATCCGCGGTCCTCCTTTTTAATTTTTTCTGTCACCCACCAATCGTGTGAGAAATCCGCTTAGCCCGGATATTTAATGAGATATACGGGTTTAAATAGTAACGCTATATTTCAAAGTCTGTGCCAAGAATCAGGATTCGGATAACTATCTGATAATTTTGATAAATATGACTGACACGGGCTGGAGCGGCATAACAATTTTTTGTTCTCACCAAATTTTTGTTGCGTGATAACAAAAATTTAGTCGGAAACGCTTGTTTCACAGACTGTAAATTTTTCTCCGGGCTCTTGCTGCCTTCATCAGCGGTTCCACATGAACATCCACGTAATCAAAAACCCGTGCTCTCTCTTTCCCGGGGGCGGGTCGAAGAATTCTTCCCAGATATTGAATCACACGGCCACTGAAACGAACCGGGGTTGTCAGAAACAGTGTCGAGAGGTCCCGGTAATCAAATCCTTCACCGATGAGCTGGCCGGTGGCGATCAGCACTTTGACCAGACCCGCCTGCATACGATTCTTGACTTCCTGTCGCTGATTGATACTCAAGTCCCCTGTCAGTATTTCCGAGGGCAAACGGTGTTTATATTTTAAAATCACACGCAGAGATTCACAGTGTTTTTTTCGATCCGACAGAACAAGGCAAATACCCGGATAATGGCGGGATTCATTGGCAACATCCTGGACGATGAGCCGGTTCCTGGCGTCGTTGGCCGTTAGCTCGGAGAGCATTTTACTGTATTCGTTGACCGGGTCGTAGTATGGTTTAAAGTCGGTTTTGCGAAAAATAATTTCAGCAGCAAGAACATTGCCGGTTTTAATCAAATGACGCTTGTCCACCTGGTGGTGGACATCTCCAAGGTGACAGAAAATCAGCTGGGACAGGTTATCCCTGCGCCAGGGGGTTGCGGAAAGACCCAGCATGTATCTGGAATCAAATTCGGTGACCGCCTCTGTAAATGTGCGGCTCGGTGCCCTGTGGCATTCGTCGACCACCAGGTGACCGATTTTCAATGCGACTTCATCCGCACATTTATACAGAGACTGCACCAGGGCCACTGTAATTCTGTCTCCGACTGATTTTTTCCCTCCCCCGATAAAGCCGATTTCGTCATGCGAAATATTCATAAACGTTCCGATCCGTTCGACCCACTGATGTGCCAGGTCCCTGGTGTGCACCACGATCAGTGCCGGCTGCCGTCGTTGTGCCAGTATATACAATGCCATAACCGTTTTTCCGGAACCGGTGGGAGAAGTCAGCGTACCGAACTCTTTGTTCATCATTCGGCTGACTGCCTGTTGCTGAAAGGGCCGGAGGGTACCGTTAAATGAGAATTTTACCGGCGAAAGGCTTCGTCGGCGGTCATCGATCGTATATTCTACCCCGTGTGTCCGGCACAGGTCAATCAGGTGCCGGATATACCCGCGCGGTATTAGCAGGCCGCCACCGCGGATTTTGTCATAAAACCGCAGTTCCTTCGCAACGCCGCGATTCCAGCGGCCCATCCGGGCATTTTCAATATATTTTGGATTGGGGAATTTGAGTCGTTCGATCAGTTCATTACGCAGCTTCGGTGAAATACCGGTAAGACGGAGATTGTTTTTGATGGTAATATTCACCGTTGCTTCCCTTCAACGTCTGATTAGCATTTTTCACCGATTCACACTAAACTGGAATGGAATAAATTGCAACTGCGCTGCGGTTGTGATACCGAGGTTCAAGCAGTCACGGAATTCACACCAGCCGCGAAGTGTGTTGCATAAGCCCGGAGGGTTACCATGACAGAGAAACCAACTTATGAAGATCTAGAAAAAGAAGTCAGGGTCTTGCGAGATAGTGTCAAACGGATAAAATTTCTGCGCGACCAACTCATTCGATCCGAACGCCTGGCTGCGACGGGTCAGCTGGCGGCTTCGGTTGCCCATGAAATAAATTCACCTTTACAGGGGGTGATCGGCTTAATCGACGTTATGAAAAAAACACACAGCGACGATGAAAAACTGTTAAAAAACCTGGCCCTGCTGGAAGGCGCCTTTGACAGCATCCGCAAAACCGTAAAAAGCCTTCTCGACTTAAATCGGCCCGGCAGGCAGATCCGGCAGGCGGTTGATGTCAACAGGGTCATTGAAAACACGCTGGCCCTGGTCCGCAGTACCTTGAAAAAAAACAAAGTGTTTACCAATTTGGAGCTTTCTCCCCAACTGCCTGGAATAATTGCCACACCCCAGCAGATCAGCCAGGTGGTCATGAATCTGGTAAACAATACCCTGGAAGCCATCAATGGAACCAGCAAGAATGACGAACTGGAGATTTCCGATATAAAGGGTGGGGAGATTACATTCAGAACCTATCAACAAGACAATCGGGTAGTGATTGAAGTGGCTGATACCGGCCCCGGGATTTCAGAAGAAGATTTGCAGCACATTTTTGATCCGTTTTTCACCAGCAAGAAAAAAATGGGGATGGGGGTTGGCCTGTCCATATGTCACGGTATTATCGAACAAAACAGGGGCACCATTGTGGCGAACAATTCTCCGGACGGTGGTGCTGTTTTTACGATTGAACTGCCGGTACCAGAGCAGTCGAAAGTACCTAAAATCGTAAATGAACTAGACTGACATTTTATCTTCTTTTAGTAAGGCTCTGGCCAGCTCAATGTCGTACGCCTGCCCGGGGTCAACGGCATTCCCCTGATACATTTCCGCAGCCTTTTTGATAGCACCGTAGGGAACCCATTCGTGCTCTTTCCATAGATCCGGTTCTTCAGAGTTCCACATGCGAAAGCAGATTTCGCCGCCGGATTCGTGAACATACATCCTGTAATTTTTATTCAACGGATTCGGATAATAGTAAAGACCTCTTTCATCTTTCATTCGAATGATTCCTTTTCATGGCTGTTTTGACTGATCTTCATTATATATCCTCCATCTCTGTCTCCGGCCAGGAGAATAAATAATAAAAACGGGTTCGCCACTACAGAAAGGCTTGAATTAATAATAGAAAAACATATATTTTGCAACGAATTTACCGTATCCTGATCACCGCCAGGATTAACTGAAATTTAAGTCTCTTATTTACCAGAGGTGGTTTCCCTATGCTTAACTACGCTGAAAATATTACGATTCTTGCAGGTCAAAAAGCGTATATCAAAGTCAGAGAAAAAGGGCTGCATCCGAAGATGGTGAAGATCATCCTGGGTGCAGCCGGCGGCCCGAAATGGCTGGTGCTTAATTTCCTGGACCGCATTTTGTTTTCCTCCTGGTTTGGTGACCGAAAGGAACCGCTTTATTTGCTGGGATCCTCGATAGGGGCCTGGCGATTCGCAGCCGTTTGTCAAAAAGATCCGCTGGAAGCCATCGACCAACTTCAGTACGCATACCTCCATCAGTATTACAACCACAAACCGTCCCGGGAAGAAATCACCCGTGAGAGTCTGCGGATAATGAACGAATTTCTTTCTGATAGGGGAATCAAAGAAATATTAAACCATCCTTATTTTTGCCTCAATATTATGGCGGTCCGCTCAACCTGGTTGACCGCCAGTGAACATCGTCTGCTGCTGGCGCCCGGACTGATCGGAGCATTTTCCCTCAATGCCGTAAACAGGTCGTGGCTTCGGTTTTTTTTCAGCAGGGCCCTGTTTTTCGACTCACGAAACCGGCCACCGTTTTCTTTCCGGGACAGTTTTCCGATCCAAAAAATACAACTCAATTCCCATAATTTCCGTCAGGCCCTGCTGGCTTCAGGTTCCATCCCGCTGGTCATGTCAGGTGTTAAAAACATCCATGGTGCGAAAAATGGCACTTACAGGGATGGTGGAGCAATCGATTATCACATGAACATCCCGATGGAGGATATGGAGGACGGTATTGTATTGTTTCCTCACTACATGGATCGGATCATTCCCGGGTGGCTGGACAAGAAACTCTACTGGCGAAAGCCCTCTCTGTCGGATCTGGAAAATGTCGTTCTGGTTGCACCATCTCAAAAATTTGTACAACGCCTGCCCCGCCAAAAGATTCCGGACCGAAACGACTTTTTTCATTACGCCGGAAGAGATAAAGACCGCATCGCTGCATGGGAAACGGTTATTGAAGAAAGCAAGCGTTTCGGTGAGGCTTTTATCGATCTGGTTGAAAGCGGCAGGATA
>DAOVBC010000210.1 GCA_030670715.1 Deltaproteobacteria bacterium
AGGACGGAAAGGTGACCGGGCTTGACCTGGTGGAATGTACCTGTGTGTTTGATGAACAGGGTAATTTTTGTCCCACCTTCGGCGATGCCAAGGACTGTATTTTGGTGGATCAGGTTATTTTGGCCGTGGGACAGGCCACGGACCTCTCGTTTCTGGGTGAGGACAGTACCATCGGTGTCGACAAGGGACTGATCGTGGTGAACCAGGAAACCCTTGAAACCGGCATGGAAAAAGTCTTTGCCGGCGGAGACGTGATTAAAATGCCCGGTGCCGTGATTAATGCCATCGCAGCCGGGCGAAAGGCCGCAGAGTCGATTGACAGTGCCCTGGGTGGAAGCGGTGAGATCGACGAAGTCCTGTTTCCCCGCCCGGCACCGGAACAGCACCTGGGCCGGGATGAGGGGTTTGCAGGCTGGTTCCGTGAAGAAGTACCGGAACTTGACGCTGAAACCCGGCGTCAGGGATTTGATGAAATATTTAAGCCGTACACGGATGAGCAGGCTGCCAGGGAAGCCCGGCGTTGCCTCCAGTGTGACGTGCGTTTAGGCCTCGGATGCAATCCTACCCCGCCCATAAGCGTGCTGCCCTTTGATACCGAGAATATTCAAAGTGTTCCGGAGACCGAAGGCGTGTATCAACTGCTCGATGAGGAACATAACGTTCTGGCCATTAAAGGGACGCCCAACATGAGAGAGGAGCTGCTGGAGCAGCTTGAGGAAATGGAAAATGCCGCCTTTTTCGAATTTGAAGAAGACAAGATGTACTCCCAGCGGGAAAGCGAACTGATTCAGCGCTATTTGCAGGAGCATGGAGAGATGCCCGGCCGCGGGCTCGGCGGCATGGATGATGATGATTTGTTTTAGTCAGGATACAGGATGCAAGATCCAGGATCCAGCATCCAGAATCGAGTATCCAGTTAAACTATTCCAGTATTTTTCTGAGATTGACAAAATTACTGCGGTCAAAGCCAAGGGTCTTGAAAAAGGACAGCAGATCGGTGGAATCCCACCTGACCGATGTGTAGACGTTGTGAATGCCTTCCGCCTTGTAGAAATCGAATACTTCCTTTGCCAGTTCGGCACCAATCCCCTGTCCCATATACCTGGGATTCACGCCTAATGTGGCGATCCAGGCGCTTTTTTCAATACCGAAGCCCAGGGTCAGGATATAGCTGATCATAAAACCGACCACGTCTCCTGCCATCTCGGCGACAAAGCAGGCATCCTTGCTGCTCAGGGCATGCGCTTCGATCAGTTTTTTAAAATCGGCCTGTAGGGGCTTTTGGGTTATGGCGCTGTAAATCCGGCCGATTTCGTCGGCATCGGCGGTTTCCAGTCTACGAATGCGTACATTTTCCACGGACAGATTCCTTTAACAGTATTGAAAAAGGTTGAATATATGAAATTGGCCGGGGCGATCGCAAACGGAATCAGTCAATTCTGATTATTTTTACATGGTGACCGACCCAGTTGGGGGGCAGGTATACCCTGCCGCTATTACCGCTCGACTTAACCTTTTTTTCGATCATCTCCTCGCCGTAAATCTCAAACTTGACCTTACTGCTGGCTTGTTCGACGACGGATTCCCTGTTTGCTGCCTTATTTTCGTTTAGCGCCATATGAACCTTCAGCCCGGGTAATTTTCGTATCGCTTACGTGAATGACAGGATCGTCCTATGTCTGGCTGCTGCCTGCGTTGAGCGCTTCCGGATCATCCGGAAAGCTGTCCATGATTTCTTTGTAGCGGCGTTGGTACTCTTTATGAAGGTCATTCAATCTTTTTAGATAATCTTCTCGTTTATCGGAAGCTTTTATCGATTTGAGATTGTCTTTAACAATGTGAACCGTACCGTTGATGGATCCCATCAGCAACTCGCTTGCCACCAGCAAATGCGTAACCATTTGTTGCGGTATGATTTCCCGGAGTTGCCGGATCCACTCGAAGGCGACCTCGGATTTTTCCATGACGCTCATACTGATATCGATGATATCATTGAAGTGCTGCTTCATCAGAACGGTATTGCCTTCGCGCCGGGACTGTGCGAATTGCATATAGGCTTCTGAGTCTGCATCGACCACCCTCTCAGCATCTTTCAGAAGTCTTTCGATTTCTTTTTTGAAATGTATCAGGTTGGTACTGAGTTCGTTCGGCTGCAAATTTCTTTCACTTTCAAACAGAACGACTTTATATATCAGGGCAACGGCCAGACAGAAGCTGTTGGCTACGGCAGCGCCTCCTGCCGGAACCGGTGAATAGCTTGCAACTTTATGTATAAATTCCATTTGCTTACGGTAATAAAATTTTAAAGGTTAGAAAAAAAACACCTTTATCAGATGGAAAAGATTGAACATTCAGTTACGATTAAGCTACATTAAAGCTACATCATAAGATAGTCAAGGAAAATCCGATCACCGGATCATTTGGACCGTTAGTACATTAGTACAGGCCTTCATAAATACGATGACGTTTTGACGATGGTATTTTCCGATAAAAAGTGTGAAGTGACTAAAGTGAGCTAAAGCCCGCCCTGGTGCGACTGAAAATATATTGTTGTGGCCTATGCATCATTCTAAAACTGGCGTATTAAGCATTTATAGTACTGGTGATCGGTCTGGGCCAGGGTGCCTAAAATTTTGGAATTCTGTCGATATCTTTTAATTCTCAGTAAAAACATTCTCCAGCCGGTCCAGGTCATTGGCCACCCGCCATTTTCCGTTGCCGGTTTCAACTTTTGCGCGCCATTCTTCTGCCCGGCCGAGATATTTTTCAGGGTCGCGGATGTCGGTCCGCAGTTTGGTGATATTGAGCGCCACCACACTAAAACCCTCCAGCTGAAACGGAACGTAGCGCACATAACCCCTGGCCAGCTCTTCTTTTAAATCCGAAAAAATCAGAATATATTTATTTCCGGACCCCGCCTCATTGAGATATTCGATGGCCTGCAGGATTCCGCCGGAAATATCCGTGTAAGGGTTTTTCTTAACATGCGCCACATAGTCGCCCACTTGCTTCTGGAAAGCCCGTTTCTGGTTGTTGGCCACCGAGGGGCGCTGATCAAAGGTTATTTTGGCAATAATGTTTTTTTCACCGAAACTTCCGGTATCGATACCGGCCACGGCAAGCGTATCATTCGGTTGCAGGTTTTTCAGCAGATAGTTGATAATCGTTTGGGCTTTTTTGAGCTCTAAAGAATTGATGCCGGAAGTATCCAGGAGCAAATAGACCCCCACGGAGCGGTTCCCCGAAACCGAACAGCTTGCGATCAAAATGCCGGCGGAAAGGACAAAAATGATTATTCTTTTCATTTCTGGCGTTGCTTTAATTCGATCGATCGATTTTTGTTTTTGAAAATATTTTTCGTATTTTTCAGAAAGCCCGATCCGGGTCCCCGTTTTGAGGATGTTTTAACTTTATCCGGCGCACCGGTTAGGACCCCTTCCAGCCACAGCGTCGGGAATATGACCAGATCGTAAGCGGTGATGATGAACTTACCCGCATAAACCACAATGTTGCCGGAAAGGCGAAGAAGGAAGGCAAAGAACCGGAGGCTACCTGCGGCGATATATCCCAGAATGGTTCTGGCAGAGGAAATAAAGGATGCAAGCGGTATGGCTCCGAATGCAACCACAAACGGTAATATAAAGCCGATGATCATTTGACCGACAGTGGGGATCACACTGGTGGAGGCTCCTGTCTGCTCAACACCGGACAGCAGTTGCCCGAGCGCTTCCATATCTGCAACCATCTGATCACGCAAGACAGCAAGGGCCGCTTCGACACCGGCAAAAACCGTGAGCAATGTTATTGTGATCCAGATCATGCGCGGGCGCATTTTATCATCCATGCCGCCGATGATAGGAAACAGACGGGTAATTCCCAGAGATTCCATGAGGAAAAGTCCCAGGCATAACTCTACTGCTGTAATGACCATAGCGGCAACTTCCGCTGTTCTGAAAGACCCGATGTAACTTCCGCCACCGACCATTTCAGACATCGGCAGGGCAATCAGGTTGAAGTTGATGACCGCGCCACCGAAGGCAACGATCAAAAACAGCCCGGAAACAAAGAATTGTGTCAAAGAGGATAATGAGATCATGCGGGTGGCCTTATCGGTCTTTGCCCGAATCTCTCTATATTCATCCATGTACTGATCGATCCTTTTGGCCCGGTCAGTGAGCGACGCCACCGTTTTATCCCCTTTTTTCAGAGTTTTTTGCAGCTTGGCCCATAGCGGAAGCATTTTATTGAGAATGCCGTGACGTTTTTTGCTGGAATTCCGGTAGCTTTCAATGGCTCCTGCATGCTGTTTCTCAAGCGTGCGGTTAATTTCCGAGAGCATGTTGGAGACCATGGTGTCGCCGGAATGCTCGATGCCGGCAATCGCTTCAATGATTGGATTCCAATTCGGCAGGGACGGCGGCACATCCATGCTCTTGCGGTGATCTTCTTCCAGTTTGGTTATAACTTCAGATACTTGAAGATGGAGGGTTGCGTAGCCGCTAAGATTTCTTGCAACGGCGGAATTGATGTGTTGAAATTCCCGCTCCACTTTGCGCTCGGCATTTTCAAGCCCCTTGGCCATCAACACTTCCCGGTTTCGCTTCGCAAGTCTCTTTTCGGCAATGAGGACCGATGCAGCAGCAAGACGCATAGCGTTGTGGATAACCCGGGTGAGTGCCCTGATTGTGTGATAAAAAAATTTTCTTGCAAGGTAAAGGGCCAGCAGCAGGGAAAAAACCCATATCAAGGTGGACAGGACCGGATGAGGCGTTATTTTCAATATCGATTCGATAAACGGCATAGACACCTCTATTTAAAGTTTATTTATCCTCAATGGAGTTCAAAAAAAAAGCCGAATTACCCACTCATGTCGGTAATTCGACTTCGGCTGCGCTACTTCACTGAGGATAACGGGTACGGACAGCGGTGAGCGCCATCAGAGTTTCCGGTTTAAGATTCCTTCTCAAATTCGAGAAGAGAATGGCCATACCGA